>JBAQGR010000398.1:0-4311 GCA_049287895.1 Desulfatitalea sp. | reverse complement strand
CGGCTTCGCCTTTGGCATCCAGGGCCTGGGCCTCCTGGGCCAGCTCGGGGATCAGCACTTCGATCTTGCCCGAAGGGGTCCGCAGCAATGCCAGGTTTTGGTCCGGATCGACCTTGCCCACCCACAGCCCCTGGGGCTTGTCCAGCAGGGCCTGGAAGACCCGGTCGCCCAGGTCCAGGCCCGGCGCAAATCCGGCCCGGGCCGCATTCTCCCGGAAGGCGGCCGGTGCGGTCATCAGCACACCCCACAGGGCCGCCTTGGCCGCGCTGTCCCAGGCGCGGCCCAACGTCTGGGCCAGGACAAAGGGCATGGCCGAAAGGGCCTTGGGTTCCTGGGCGGCCCAGGTCATGAGTTTGGCCCCGAAAGTCAGCCGGTCGCCGTCGGCCGCGGCGCGCAGCTCTTCAGCAATGGCGGGGATCAGGCCCAGACGGTCGGCCAGGCGGGTGAAGATCTGGGAAGCCTCCAGGCACTGCGGGGGCGGTGGCACGACGGGCCGGCGCAACTGCATGAACACCTCGGGGAAGGTCAGGGGGAAGAAGGTGGTGTCCCACGATTCGTAAAAGGTGCGGCAGGGCAGCACATAGTGGGCCAGCCGGGCGGTCTCGCTCATCACGATGTCGTTGACCACCAGCAGATCGAGGCGGCCGAAGGCCTTTTCGTAGGCCGTGGTGTCCGGATAGGCGCGCAGCGGGTTGCAGACGCTGACCAGCACCGCGCGCAGGCGCTCGGGATGGTCGCAAAGGATCTCTTCGGGCATGGCCCCGGGCGGAAACGAGCCGGCCGCGGCCGGCGGCAGGCCGGTGGCCAGGGTGCGCCAGGTCTTGGGGTTACGCTCGTCGGCGTGAGAGCCCATGGGCATCACCATGCCCGGAATGACGTTGCCGCCGGCTACGCCGAAGATGCCGCACACGGCGCCCAGCACGTTCATCAGGTAGGAGTTGAGGGTGCTGCGGCGGCCCATGAAGATGCCCAGGTCCGGGTGCACGCACCAGCGACGGGTGGCCATCAGGCGGCAGAGATCGTGGACCGGATCGTATTCCAGCTCGCACACCGCCAGGGCCGCGCGCACATCGAAGCCGACAAACCAGGACCGGATGGTTTCCCAGCCCGCCACGTGGTCGCGCAGATAGGCCTTGTTCTCCCACCCCTCGGCCACGATGATGGCGATCATGGCCTTGATCAACAGGGCGTCGCAGCCGGGCCGCACCGCCAGGTGGATATTGGCGATGGCCGCTGTTTCGCTGCGGCGCGGGTCGATGACCACCAGCAGCCGGTCGGGGTCCTGGCTGAACCCTTTGAGCACCAGGGGCGCCCGGGGCATCTGGTGGCTCTGCATGCCGTTCCAGCCCCAGGCCACGAGCATGTCGGCGGCGTGCTCGTCCGGCCCGTTCATGTAGTACTGCCGACCGAACATGCGGCCGGCCACCCAGAAGAGGCCGCTGAACTCCTGGCCGGCCGACGAGTAGAGGTATTGCGAGCCCATGGCCCGCAGCAGCGACACGCCGAAGGTCGCTTCGCTGTGGCCCCCCTGGCCGCTGGCGCCCATGTAGGCCAGGCAGCGCGGGCCGTGGCGGCCCACCAGCTCGCGCAACTTATCGGCGATTTCGCCGATGGCCTGTTCCCAGGAGACGGGTTCGAAGCCGTTGCCTTTGCGTTTGAGCGGTTGGGTCAGGCGGTCGGCCGGATACTGATGGTAGATCACGTTGAGCCCCTTGCGGCAGGCATAGCCCTGGCTGCGCGGGTTCTCCTTGTCCGGCCGCACTTTGACCATGCGGTCGTTCTCCACCTGGATCTCCAGCCCGCAGTTCTGGGCGCACAGGACGCATCCGGTTTTATGCCATGTGCTCATGGGTTCCTCCTCATTTTGGGATTTGACGCTTGCCAAAGCCAACACTATATGCCAGAAAATGAAAAGTGGCAGAAATGACAAAAAGCGTTCTAAAACGGCCACGACCCGGGAGGATCACTATGGCGCACATCACCTTGCTGGCCGAGGCCGGTCTGCTCGACGGCCGGACGGCCACCACCAACTGGCAGTTCGCCCGGCAGTTTGAGCGCCGCTATCCTCAAGTACACCTGCGCATGGACCGCATCCTGACCGAGCAAGACGGAATTCTCTGCGCCGGCGCCACCTCGGCCATCATGCACCTGGGCCTGCACCTGATCCGGCGTTTCGGTTCCGAAGATCTGGCGGCCGTGTGCGCCAAGGCTTTCCTGGTGGACCCCAACCGCGGATCTATCTCGGTCGAAATTCGGACCACGAAAACTACCAGTGCGGCTTCTGGACGAAAAACGCCACGGATGTCATTTTCTCCCAGAACTATGTCCATGACATGACGACGGCCTCGGAATACAGCCGGGGCATGGGCCTGGGCGGGCAGTATGACGCTGCTCATGTCTGGTTCATCGCCAACACGGTGAGAAACTGCAATGTCGGCGCGTTGGAATATCGCAACGCCGGCGGCTTCAGCGCTCTGTTCAATACGGTTTACAATGCCGACATGTTCGTGGCCATCCCCCATGGCGCCGGCGGCTCCTTGACTGTCTCCAACAATATCTTCTCCACCCGCAACACCGCGCACAACGACCGCGCGGCCCTGGCGGTCGGGCCGGCCTTCACCCATGATTACAATCTCTTCAGCAAGGCGGCCGATGATCCGGGCGCGGAGGCCCACCGGCGCATCGAGGCGCCCGCCGCCCCCTCCCAACTCTCCGTGAACTGAAAGCGGCATCGGCGGTCGGATCCCATGGCCCTCACCTTCAGCGGTGCGCTATTTGGCCGGAAAAAGGGACTTCTCCCAGGAGTCTGGCGGAAGCCGTATCGATCGTGCAGAGTAAAAGAATTACGACGTTAAATGCGACGAGAACTCTTTTTTCCATTTTTCTAGTGGTTCATGGCTGCCACCAAATCCCGAATTACGTTCGCAAAAATCCACTCACTGATGATCTGTTGCTTTCTTATGACAAAAAGGATAGATCATCATAGTCTTAAAAAACAACGATTTAAATTGGATAGGGATTATAAAACCAAACCATGGTCGAACAACCAAATACTAGCCAAGCAAAGAAGCGTGCGGTCTTATTTTCAGTTCAGACCCATGGCGTTTCCGATGAGGAGAACGCCTCGTCTCTGCTCGAACTCAGGCGTTTGGTTAAAACCATGGGGCTCCAAGTCGTCGCGACGCTGACGCAACGCCGCCCAAAACCGGATGCGGCCACCATCTTGGGTGCCGGGAAATTAAAGGAGCTTGCCGGCTATACCGGCGGCACCGGTATCGTCGAAGGGTTCCGCCGCAAAGCGGAAGATAACGCCTCCGACGACCCGGACGACGATTCTCCAGTCCCGCGTTTAGATGATTCGGATGCGGCGCCGGCAAGCGATGACCCGGGCGCGCGAGCCGATTTTGTCATCTATGATGGCGAGATTTCCACCAAGCAATTGCAGAACCTTGAGCAAGCGACCGGCGTTGAAGTATTAGACCGAACCGGTGTCATCCTCGAAATATTCAGCCGTCACGCCAAAAGCCGGGAGGCCCTCATCCAAGTGGAGATCGCCAAGTTGACTTATTTGGCGCCAAGGCTGAGGGCATCGCGTATGGGCGGCGATCGTCAAGGCGGCAGTATTGGATCTAAAGGCGCGGGAGAGACCTCTCACGAACTCGACAAGCGCCGGATTAGAGACCGCATATCCGAGCTAAAGGCGCGTCTTGTCGAAATTCACGCCGAGCAAGACCGACGGCGCAGCCGCAGGAGAGAGAATTTTCAGGTCTCTCTGGTCGGCTATACCAATGCCGGAAAGTCGTCTCTGATGCGCCAGTTGACCGGCAGCGACGTATTGGTAGAAGATAAATTGTTCGCAACCCTCGATACCCGCGTGAAAGCGTTGCAGCCAGAGACTTTTCCTCCAGTACTCGTCTCCGATACGGTTGGATTCATCAAGAAATTGCCCCACGATTTGGTTGCCTCTTTCCAATCCACCCTGGATGAAGCGCTGGCCGCTTCGTTACTTCTATTTACGGCTGATGCCTCCGACCCCGATTTTCGATCCCAACTGGCCGTGACCCAATCGGTCCTGAAAGATATTGGTGGCGAAAAAATTTCAAGCTGGCTCATGCTGAACAAAATTGACAAACTCACTTCCGCGGAGGTGGAAGCGCGGCAACATGAATTCCCCGATGCAATCCTCATCTCCGCCCATAACCCCGAGCATATCGAAACTCTGCGGAATAAAATTCTTCAGCTCTTCGAAGCCAATACGGTCCAAACCACGATGCTGATCCCGTACGACAAGGGTCATCTTTTGGGGCAGTT
>JBAQGR010000397.1:0-2467 GCA_049287895.1 Desulfatitalea sp. | reverse complement strand
CGGTGGCGGTGGCGGCGGCCCCATCATGCCCTTGCCGCCTTCAGGGCCGCCTTGCGGCGCCATCTTTTGCATCCCCTGGGTGTGTTCCTCCGCGGTGATGCTGCCGTCGCCGTCGGCGTCCAGCAGGGAGAAGAGTTCATCGGCGTTGGGCGTCTTGTTGCTGTCGCCGGACTTGGAGAGAGTGGCCAGGGCGTCGGAAAGTTCGACTTTATCGATGGTGCCGTCGCCGTTGGCATCCGTCTTGGAAAACATTTCTTGCGGGTCCGGCGGCTTTTGCATGCCGCCGCGCATCATGGAAGAAGCATAGGCCGTATTGGTGCTGACTGAGCTGATCATGGTGTTAATCCTTTCGTTGAGGGTTGTGTTGTGCCGTTGCTATAGGTTATCGGCGCCCCCCAGGCGGACTTCAGGTTAGTGCGCGTAAAAACGGGTAAAGTTTTGTAAAGCCCTTGATCATTGGAGTCCACTGTCCTAACTAGAACGAAAACGAAGGGAGCGGAGGATGGCGGCATCGGTTCTTCTGGTGGATGACGATATTGAGCTGAGTGGAATGCTCAAGGAGTATCTTGAGCGGGACGGATTCGCGGTGCGCACCTTACAGGATGGGGAGACTGCCGTGGCCGCAGCCCTTTCCGGGCATTACGCCATCGTGGTGCTGGACGTGATGATGCCGGGTCGAAGCGGCGTGGAGGCGCTCCGCCGCATCCGGCAATCTTCGGACCTGCCGGTGTTGATGCTGACCGCCCGGGGTGATGACGATGATCGTATTCTGGGTCTGGAACTGGGCGCGGATGACTATGTGGCCAAACCGTGCACGCCCAGAGAGCTGGCAGCGCGGATCCGTGCGATTCTGCGTCGTTCCCAGCCGGAGGCCGCGGGTCCGCTCGCGACCGGGTCGCTGACGCTCTGGCCGGAAAGGCGCGTGGCCCAATGGCAGGGCCGGCCCCTGACCCTGACCAGCACAGAGTTCAACCTGCTGGAGGTATTGGCCAGGAACGCAGGGCGCGCGGTCGGCAAGCGTAATTTGTCGGAACAGGGGCTCGGCCGGCCCCTGGCCAAATTCGATCGCAGCATCGACGTGCACATGAGCAGCATCCGCCACAAGCTGGGTGTGCGGGTCAATGGTGGTTCCTGGATTCAGACGGTTCGGGGCCAGGGGTATCAACTCATCAAGGAGTAGCTGTGGGGCGTTTGTTCTGGAAATTCTTCCTGGCCTTTTGGCTGGTGTTGCTGATCTCCGGAGTGGGTATCGGTACGACCGTCTGGATCCACAGGCCGGACAGAGCGGCCCAGGACCCGCTGCTTGCTACCGGTCAACGCGTGGCGTTCGATATCCAGGCGGCCACCAGCGTGCTCACTGCGGGTGGTGAAGATGCTTTGCGCGATATGCTGGCGGGTGCGCAGGGCGAGTTTCCTTTCCCCTTGCGGGTCACAGACGGACAGGGCCGGGATCTGCTGGGCCGCTCGGTTTCCGCCGCGGTCCTGGCCCGGGCGGAACAGATGGCCGATGGAGCCGCCTCCCCAGCCGTCGCCCGCCGTGTCACCCTGGCCGATGGTCGCAAGCTGCTCTTTTTCGTGCCTTTGGAGGCTTTGCCACTGGGCGGACTCCCACCCATGGGTCCGACGTTTCCGCCCCGCAGCTCCATGTCGCCGCCCCCCGGTCCCTTGCCCCGGCCCCCATCTCCGTGGTTGCCGCTGGTCTTCGGCTTTCTGGCCAGTTTGGGCGTCAGTGCCATGCTTGCCTGGTATGTGGCCAAGCCGATCCGCCACTTGCGGCGGGCGCTGGATCAGGCAGCCGACGGTCGTTTGGAAACCCGCGTACAGCCGTTGATCGGAGGACGGCGTGATGAGCTGGCGGACCTGGGCCGCAATTTCGATCATATGGCCCAAAGGCTTCAAACCTTGATCGAGGCCCAGCGCCGCTTGCTCCACGATGTCTCCCATGAGTTGCGTTCGCCCTTGGCGCGCATCCAGGCCGCCATCGGGCTGGCCGGCCAAGACCCCGCTAAAATGCAGGAGAGCCTGGAGCGCGTGGAGCGCGAAACCGTGCGGCTGGATGAGCTGGTGGGAGAGGTGTTGACCCTGGCACGGCTGGAATCCATGACACCGGGCGCCATGGAAGATGAGATCGACATGACCGGGCTCTTGTCTGGAGTGGTGGCGGATGCGCGCTTCGAGGCCCAGGCCAAAGGCATCGCCATTGAGTTTAAAGGTGATGGCAACATGCTGATCCGGGGCCGTACCGAGTTGATCTATCGTGCTGCCGAAAACGTGATCCGCAATGCCGTGCGCTTCAGCCCATCGGCCGGCGTAGTGGTGGTCGAGACCCATGCAGAGGAGCGGCGGCAAGTGGTATGTATCGATGTGTTGGACCAGGGGCCGGGCGTTTTGCCGGAAGAACTGGATGTCATCTTCGAACCTTTTTCCAGGGGGCGCAACCAGAAGATCCGTGAGAACAAGGGGTATG
>JBAQGR010000396.1:0-3688 GCA_049287895.1 Desulfatitalea sp. | reverse complement strand
GTGCTGGCCCGGACCTTGCCCAGCCAGGGCGAAATGCCTGTGGGGGTGGTCTCGGCCATGATCGGCGCACCGTTGTTTATCTATTTATTAAGGAAAGCGGGTTAGGTGGCCGGATGAATGCTGCCGTTGAAGTTGAAAATCTAAGCCACGCCTTTGACGGCCGAACTGTTTTGGAGGAGCTGAGCTTTCCGGTGCCGGCCGGCTGCTTTTTTACTATCATCGGCCCCAACGGCTCGGGCAAGACCACGCTGCTCAAGCTGATGGTGGGCTTGCTGGGGCCGCGTACCGGCCGCGTCGCGGTGCTGGGACGGTCCATCGATACATATACGGCCCGGCAACTGGCCCGCACCATTGCTTATGTTCCCCAGAATGTGCCGCTGACCTTTGCCTTTACCGTAGGGCAGGTGGTGCTCATGGGGCGGGCGCCCCACTTGGGGCTGTTGGGCCTGGAGGGCGAAAGCGACCTGCGCCTGGCCCGGGAAGCCATGGCCCTGGCCGATGTGGCCCATCTGGCCGACCGCCGGCTGGATCAACTCAGCGGCGGCGAGCAGCAGCGGGTCTTCATCGCCCGGGCCATCTGCCAGCAACCCAAAATTCTGCTGCTGGACGAGCCCACCGCGGCCCTGGATCTCAGCCATCAGGTGGCGGTCATGGATCTGATGGAGCGCCTCAAGACCCATCAGGGGATCACCATCGTGATGGTCTCCCACGATCTGAACCTGGCCGCCATGTACGCCGACCTGATCCTCTTGCTCGACAAAGGGCGTCTGGCCGGCCTGGGCGCTCCCCGGGAGGTCCTTGATTTCGCCCTGCTGGAAAAGGTGTACGGCTGCCCCTTGCTGGTGGACAAAAGCCCTCTGGGCGACTATCCCCGGGTGCATCTGGTGCCGGGGCGCTATTTGGCGCCAAGATCGTCTTGACATTCCCCCGTCAAATACGTTAGGGGCTGGGCATAGCGTTCAGGCGCTCCGTATGGAGCTGAAAAGGGAACCCCGTGTAACTCGGGGACGGGCCCGCCGCTGTGACCCCGCCCGACGTATTTTGTGTCGGGAACCTCATTCGCCTTGTGTGCCACTGTTCCAACGGGAAGGCCGCGAATGGGGCGGGGAAGTCAGAAGACCTGCCTGAACCATCGAGGCCAAGCTCAATGGCGTGGACCACCATTGGCCGCACAGCATTGGCCAAATAGATCGGCGGATAAAAAGGGACATCCCGGATCGAGGAATTCTTCGGTCCGGGCTTTTTTTTGGCCGGACCCGGCGGACGGCCCCAGTCGTCCCCCGCAATGGATCTGATCGGACAGGGAGGTAAAATGATGCAGCGAATCGGAGCAGGTGTTGTCGCCGGGGTGTTACTGCTGGGAGTGGTATGGTGTGCCGCGGTTCGGGCCGAGGAACCGGCCCCTGCCAAAAACGAGGACCCCGTGATGGATGAAGTGGTGGTGACGGCCAGCCGCGAGAAAGAGGCCGTTGCCAAGGTGCCGGCCCATGTGACAGTGATCGATGCCGAAGAGATCCAGCGGTCCAACGCCCAGAATGTGCCGCAAGTGCTCGCGGCCGCCGGTCTGCACGTCAGCGACATCGCCGGCAACCAGCGCGCGTATACGGTGGATGTGCGGGGGTTCGGCGAAAGCGCGCCGGCCAACCTCCTGGTTCTGGTGGATGGCCGGCGCATCAACCAGGCCGACTTGAGCGGTACGGATTGGGCTTTGATCCCCCTGGAGCGCATTGAGCGCATCGAAGTGCTTCCAGGCAGCCGGGGCAGCGTCCTTTACGGCGACAATGCCACCGGCGGTGTGGTCAATATCATTACCAAAGAGGGCCATGGGCTGGAAGCCCACGTCACCGCCGCCTACGGCAGCTACGACACCGCCAAAGCGGCGACCGGCCTCAGCGGCGCTACCGGCATCGTTTCCTATGATCTCACGGCCACCTATCTGGATTCGGACGGCTATCGCGACAACAGCGCCACCGAAGCCAAGGACGCCGGTGTCACTTTCAAACTCGATCCCAGCGAAATAGTGAGTTTCAATTTCAGCGGCGGCTACCATGAGGACGACACCCGCCTGCCCGGATCGATCCTGCAGAGCCAGTTCGACGCCGGCGCCGACAGGGAAGATACCTTTCATCCCAACGATTACGCCGACACCGAAGATTACTACGGCAAAGCCGGGGTGGAACTCTTTTTCCTGACCAACGATGCTTTCAGACTCGATTTGGGCTACCGCAACCGGGATGTTCTGCAATACGCCTCCTTTTCCGAGGGCTGGTTCACGGGCGACACAACCATGGAAACATACTCCGCCGCGCCCCGCCTGACTTTCCAGGAGAACTTTGGCGACCTCTCCAACCGCGTTATCTTCGGCGCGGATTTCGGTCGAAGCACAGAAGATATTACGAACACCTCCAATTTTTTTGGCACATTGACCTCCGGTTCTTTCGACTTCGAAAAAGACAACACCGGCTACTATGTGCAGGACGATCTTGGGGTAACGCGGCATCTGACGCTTTCCGGCGGGTATCGCTATGACAAGGCTGATTTCTCTTTTTCACCCGGGGAAGGGGAAGCGGATGAAACCGATTTTGATGAAGAAGCTTCTACCTTTGGCATCAATTACACGCTCGGCGACGCGAAAATATACGCCAGTTACGGCAAAAGCTTTCGCTATCCGTTGATGGACGAATTGTTCAGCTTTTATACGAATACAGTCAACGCGGAATTGCTGCCCCAGACAGCCAGAAACTGGGAGGTCGGCACCGCTTACAATATGACTCACCATTTGCGGGTCGACATCAATCTGTTCAACATCCGAACCGAAGATGAAATCTTCTATAACCCGACCACCTTCGCCAACGAGAACCTGGACGGCATCACGCGGCGGGACGGATTCGAGGTACGACTGAACTACCGGCGCAGCGGCTGGACGGCCGGCGCCGGTTATACCTACACCGACGCCGAGATCGACGGCGGGCAATACGATAACAGCCAAATTCCCAACGTGCCCGAGCACAAGGCCACGGCCAACCTGGGCTATGCCTTCGATATGGGGCTCTTTTTGGGGCTCGATGGGACTTATACCGGCAGCCGCTACCTGATCAGTGATTTCAACAATGTTTCGGTAAAGCAAGAAGCATATACGCTGGTCAACGCCAAAATCAAATACGACTGGCGCTGGCTGACCTTCTTTGCCGACGCGAACAACATTTTCGGCAAAGAGTACGCCTCATATGGCGGCTTGACCTATCTGGGCGAACCGGGCTACTACCCCTCGCCCGAATTCAACGTGCTGGCCGGGGTCACCGCCCGTTTCGGCGGCAAGTAAAGCGAGGCAAGGGCCATGGTGCAATTCCTCCACGTCAGCGGCACTCTGCGCCAGGAATTTTCCATGGCTCGGGAGGCCAGCGCGGCCGGTGCCGACATTTTTGTCGATACGGCGGCGGAGGCCCAGCTGTGCCAGGCGATGCACCCAGCAGACTTATTCAGGGCGGATCGGCCCGCGGACCGAAGCGGAAAAAGCGCCATGAAGCCGTGGGTCCTTCCGGCCTTGTGCTCCGTGGCCCTCCATCTGCTGCTATTCGCTTTGCTGCTGTTCGCTCCGAATCTGGGGTGGATCCGGCCGGCGTGGAGTGTTGCCGAAAGCCAGGTCATAACCCTGGCGCTGGTGGAAATGCCGGCCTCGGGAGCAGTG
>JBAQGR010000395.1:0-2122 GCA_049287895.1 Desulfatitalea sp. | reverse complement strand
TCACCTCCTGGGGGGTCATGGTGCCCAACACTTTGCGCAGGGCGCGATAACCGCCGGCCTTTTCGTATTCGGCCAGGGTCAACGGCTCGCGGCCGGGATGGATGTTCTGGGTCAGGGGACGTTCCATGGTTCGTCGATTCGTTAATTTGTCGATTTGTTCATTCGTGATGGATTCGTAAAAGTCCCCCGGGTTCCGTTAGCGTCATCCCCGCGAAGGCGGGGATCCAGTCGCTTCAAACCGTTCTGGACTCCCGCCTTCGCGGGAGTGACGGGTCTCGATTTTTTTGCGAAGAGATCATTCAAAGCTCTCCAAAATCGCATCGATTTTTCCGGCATCCAGGAAACCATACAATTGGTCATCGATCATCATCACCGGGGCCTGGTCGCAGGCGCCCAGACACACATGCGGCAGCAGGGTGAAGCGACCATCGGCGGTGGTCTGCCCCAAATCGATGCCCAGCCGGCGTTTCAAATGATCGAGCAGGTTGTCGTACTCCATGATCCAGCAACTGACGCTGTCGCACACCAGGATGATGTGCCGACCCACGGGGCGCCGGAAGATCAGGTTATAAAAGGTGGCCACCGAATCCAGATCCGTGGGCGTCATCTCCAAGGCGGCCGCAATGGCGCACAGTACTTCGTCCGAGATCCAGCCGCGCAGGCGCTGAACGATTCTTAAGGCATCAATGCCCGCGGCGCGTTTGAGCGGGTAGTGGGCCGCGGCCTCGTTGATCTGCTTTTTCTCCTCAAGGGTCAGCATCGTTTCCGTTCCTGATTCTCTATCGGTTCACCGATCCACATCGGCCATGACGTAGTCGATATTGCCTATGATCGCCAGCAGATCGGGCACCATCAGCCCGCGGCACAAATCCGGGATGATCTGCATGTGGGCAAACGACGGGGTGCGAATCCGAGTGCGGTAAGAGTGGATGCCGCCGTCGCTGGTCAAATAGTAACTGGTGTTGCCTTTGGCTGCTTCGATGCCCACGCTCACTTCGCCGGGCGGTAGCACCGGTCCCCAGGTCACGCCCAGAAAGTGGGTGATCAGGGTCTCGATGTCGTGCAGGGTGCGCTCCTTGCGCGGCGGCGTGGTCAGGGGATGGTCGGCCTTGTACGGCCCGGCCGGCATGTTCTTCAGACACTGCTCGACGATGCGCAGGCTCTGGCGGATCTCTTCGATGCGCACGATGGAGCGGTCAAAGCAATCGCCGCCCTGGGCCGTGGGGATCTCGAATTCGAACTGCTCGTAGCCGCTGTAGGGCCGCTTCTTGCGGAAATCCCACTCCAGGCCGCAGGCGCGCAGGTTCGGGCCGGTGACGCCCCAATCGATGGCCTCGTCCAAAGTCATGCGGCCGATACCCTTGGTGCGGGCCTTGAGGATGCTGTTCTGCATCATGGCTTTGTCGTAGGATTTGAGCCGGCTGGGCATGGGGCGCAGAAAATCCGCGACCAATTTCTCCCACCCCTGGGGCAGGTCCTGGGCCACGCCGCCGATGCGAAACCAGCTCGGGTGCATGCGCCCGCCGGTGATGGCCGTGACGATGTCGAAGATCCGTTCGCGGTCGTTGAACATGTAGAAGACCGGCGACATGGCGCCGATGTCTTGGACAAAGGTGCCATACCACACCAGATGGCTGGCGATGCGGAACAGCTCCACCAGCATCACGCGGATTACCTTGACGCGGTCGGGCACTTGGATGCCGGCTAGCTTTTCCACGGCCAGGACATAGGGCAGGTTGTTCATTACTCCGCCCAGGTAGTCGATGCGGTCGGTGTAAGGAATATAGGTGTGCCAGGTCTGGCGCTCGGCCATCTTCTCCGCGCCGCGGTGGTGGAAACCGATCTCCGGCACGGCTTCCACAATCTCTTCGCCGTCCAGTTGCAGGGCGATGCGCAGCACACCGTGGGTGCCCGGATGCTGCGGGCCCAGGTTGAGAAACATCAGGTCCGTATCCTGGCCCCGGCCGGTCAGCCCATAGGCATGCGGGTCGAAGCGCAGGGCCTCCTCTTCGCGTATCTGCTTTTCCACCGGAAGTTGAAACGGGCCCATCTCCGTAGCCCTGGCCGGATGCTCCTTGCGCAGCGGGTGGCCCTGCCAGGTGGTCGGCAGCAAAATTCGCCG
>JBAQGR010000394.1:0-7137 GCA_049287895.1 Desulfatitalea sp. | reverse complement strand
CCAACTGCCCACGCCGGCCACCTACGACCAGGTGCGGGCGGTGCGCATATTTCTGCTGACGGTCTCCGAGCGGCAGTTTAACGACAACACCATCGATCAGAAGTTTTACACCATTGGCAACCAGGTGATTCAGGCGCCCCAGGATCGCTTCAAGCGGAGGATGATGACCATCGATGTGGCCCTGCGCAACTATATCCGTTGATCGCTTCGGACCCTGAAAGAAAGAGGACTAAAATGAGAGCTTTTTGCAAACCAAACAGTTGCCGACGGACAGACCAGAGAGGGTTCACCCTGCTCGAGGCCATGATCGGATTGATGGTGTTTACCATCGGCGTTCTGGGCATGCTCAAATTCCAGGTGGTGGCCATCAACTCCAACACCATGGCACACACCTCCTCGGCCAACACCAACGTGGGGGTTTCGGCCATCGAAAGGCTCTTTGCCTTTGACTGGGATGAACAGGGCGCCCAACCCGTGCCCGGGATTACTGATATCATAGGTGATTCTACCGTCGAATGGGCCATCACCACGGGACCCAGCCCCGGCATCATCGCCATGGCCGACGATAAGGGCCAACCCAGCGTACGGCTGATTACCGTCCAGTCCAGTTTTGTGGATCAAGGCGGCACCCAGCGCACCACGACCTTACGGCTGATCAAGCCGCGGATGTAGCTAAACATAGGAGACATGACATGAAACCCAACAGCAGTTGTCTGGCTAATGAGAGCGGTTCGGTCCTGGTTATGGTGATGATCGTCCTGATCGCACTGACCGCGCTCTCCCTGACCATGATCAATTTCACCACCCAGGAGACCAAGATGGCCGGCCACTACAAATTCGATAAGGTGGCTTTTTACAACGGCGACAGCGGCATCTACGGTACCCCCAAGTTCATCCGGTTGCTGTTTACCGAAGGCGAAGCGGTGCCGGCGGAAGATCCGGCCCAGGCGGCCTGCGTTCAATATCTGAATGCCGGTGGCGGTGCCGATGAGGAGATCCTGAACCGGATCTTCGGATTCGAGGGCCAGGACACGACCGCTGCGCTGAACGACACCCCCGAGCACGAACAAAACCCGCTCGCAGCCGACATCAGCATGAATGGCTGCCGGATTCCCGCTGACATCAACATCGTCCCCATGGGCCCCGAGGAGGTGTCGGGAGCGGGGCGTGAATTTGCTGCCGGCGGTGACGGCCTGGGCAGCGGCGGCGGCGATCAGGCAGTGCGCTTCCGTCTGGTGAGTACCGGCAGTGACGATCAGAACAACACCCATACCATCCGCGCGCTCTATCGCTGGAAGAGTATTCCGGGAGGACTATAACCATGAAACGATCAATTTATACAATCGCGGCGTTTATCATCGTATCTCTATGGCTGGTTTGGCCGGCCGCGGCCAACATGGCCACCTATTCAACCGAACCGGTCTTCATCTCCAAGTCGGTCCCGCCCAATGTCATGATCATTTTGGACAACTCGGGCAGCATGAACTTCAACGCCTACGGCTCCTATCCGGGCAACGGCGGCACGGTCAACGACAAACCCTTCGCGGGCGCAGGCTATGCCACCGTGCGCAGCTTTCCGGTGGTTGCCAATGCGGATGACATGGAAGAGACCATGGGTGGTGGCGATGTCTGGGACGGCGGCGAAAACGACCTGGATATGGGTGAAGCGCTTGTCGGCATTCGGTTTCAAAATGTTTTGATCCCCCAGGGGGCGACCATTACCTCGGCCTCCATCGCTTTCGTTGCCGACGCCAATGGCGTCGCGGCCAGCACATTGACCATCGACGCGGAGGCCAGCGACAATTCGCCGGCGATGAACGCAAGCATCAACAACAACATCTCCGGCCGCACCGGCACCGTGGCCCAGGTGACCTGGAGCCCGGCGGCATGGACCAGCGGCGACCCTTACAGCACCGATGACATTTCCGCCATCGTACAAGAGATTGTCAGCCGGCCCGGCTGGCAATCAAACAATGCCATGCTCTTTCGCATCAGCGGCACCGGCAAGCGGGAGGCCGAATCGCGAGAAACGGGCACTCAGTATAGACCCGTGCTGCGCATCGCCTACGATGACAACGGCGCCGGAATCGAACGCTATTACGGCTATTTCAGTCCCGACTACTTCTATAGTTACAGCAGTAATGCTTTCCGCTACGCCTATAAGAAGGTGGCCTTCAACGGCGGCACTGGTTCCTGGGACGTGGAGACCCTCGCCGGCGGATCGGCCACGCTGACCGGTGCCAATATCGTCAGCCAGGGACTCTGGGACGGCAACTGGCTCAACTGGCTCAGCATGCGGCGCATCGACGTGCTGCGCAAGGTGCTTTTCGGCGGCGACACGCACAACGGCCGCGACGGCTCGGGCAACCAGATGCTCTATGGTGAGTACAACGCGGACCGTTACTGGTATAAAAGCTTCAACTCCACATCCTGCGTTGTGTCGCCCTATCTGGGCAACTACAGCTACCGGGTGCGCTACGACTATATCACGGTCAGCGGCGTCAACTACAACATCCGCGTGGAAAAACAGATCGCTCGCGAGCCGGCGGACTTCTTCAACTACGGCACCGGCGACAACCTGGCCGGCGTCTTGCAGAAGATCGGCGACCAAAATGTCCGCTGGGGCAATATCTGGTTCCGCACCGGCACCGGCGCCAGCCAGAGCGGCGGCTATGTGGATAGGATCATGGGCACCGACATGACCACCCTGGTCAATGCCTTTGAAGCCAAGAATGCCGACACCTGGACCCCGCTGGCCGAGACCATGTACGTAGCCATGCAGTATTTCCGCCAGGAGCAGCCGGATTCGGGGTTAGACTATTACAACCTGGCGGTGCCCAACGCGGTCAAGGGCGACAGCGACGATCCTTACTACCAGAACGGCAGCCCCGTGCGCTGCGCCAAGAGCTTCGTGCTGATGTTGACCGACGGTGCTTCCACAAGGGATCAAATGGTCCCGCCGTCGCTCAGGAATTATTACGACCAGACCAGCGAATACACCCCGATCACCGACAATACGGGCTGTATCGAAAACACCGGCGTCAATTGTGATCTTCCCGACGGCGGCAGCAAATACCTGGATGACGTGACCTACTATGCCCACACCGTCGACCTGCGGGCCGACCTGGATGACGACCAGACCCTCACCTTTTATGCGGTCTACGCCTTCGGCAACGACGAAAACGCCCGCCTATTGCTGAAGGAAGCGGCCAGGAATGGCGGATTTGACGACCAAAACGGTGATAACCGGCCCAACGGCCATGAAACCGATCCGCCCGAAAACCGCCTCGAATGGGACAAGAACGGAGACGAGGATCCCGACACCTATTTCGAAGCCGACGACGGCTATGCCCTGGAGAACCGCTTGATGGCCGCCTTCGGCGACATTGCCAAGCGGTCCGCTTCCGGCACCTCGGCCTCGGTGTTGGCCACCAACAGCGAAGGCGAGGGCAACATGATCCAGGCCTATTTCATCGCCAGCAAGGAGAATATAGCCGGCACCGAAACGGCCCGCTGGCTGGGCTACCTGCAATCGTTGTGGGTAGACGCGCAAGGAATTCTGCACGATGATTCCGGGGATGTGAACGCCACCCTGGATGATAATGACAAAGAGGTGGTGTTCGATACCGCGGGGGACGGCAGCACCATGGTGAGTCTCAACGGCGGCGCGCTGCAATCCCTGGACACCCTGAAACCGGTTTTTGAATCCGGCAAACGGCTCAGCGAGCGCGACCCGGCGACACGAAAAATCTTTACCTTCATCGACCTGGACCGGGACGGAACGGCGGATGAATCCACCGACGATCCCTTTGATCAAACCGGCGAGGTCATTGCCTTCAAAATCGATTCGGCCGCGGCCATCAAACCCTACCTGGGCGTGGCCGACAACACCCTTTACGGCACGGCCGGCATGAACCTGGGGGCCACCCATGATGCCAGGATCGCGAATATCATCAATTGGGTACGCGGCACCGAGATCAGCGGGTTGCGCAACCGGACCCTGGACGGCGTCACCTATCGTCTGGGCGATATTGTCCACTCCACGCCAGTGACCGTGTCCAAGCCGGTGGACAATTACCATACGCTTTACGCCGACGCGTCCTACCTGACCTACTGGCGGGAAATGAAGGATCGCGAAACCATGACTTATGTGGGCGCCAACGACGGCATGCTGCATGCGTTCACCAATTGGCAATATGGATTGGACAGCGACAAGCGACCCACCTATATCGAACCGGCGGCCGCGGAGACCAACGAACGCATCGGCGACGAGGTGTGGGCCTTTATTCCCCAGGCCGTGCTGGCCCATCTTAAATGGCCGGCCCACGAGAACTACACCCATACCTATCTGGTGGACGGACGGCCCAGGGTGTTCGATGCCAAGATCCTGCCGGACGACACCTACTATATGGACAGCGACTCCGATCCGAACTGGGGCACCTTCCTGGTCATGGGGTTGCGCATGGGTGGCAAGCACATCACGGTCAGCGAAGATTTCGGTGCCGGCGTGGAGACCCGCGCCTTTGATCCGATCTACTTCTGTCTGGACATCACCGATCCGCGCCATCCGCGCCTGATGTGGGAACGCACCTACCCCAACCTGGCCATGAGCTGGTCGCGGCCCGCACCGCTCAAGGTGGGCGAGCGCTGGTACCTGGCTTTCGGCTCCGGTCCCACCAATTACGACGGCAGCAGCAACCAGCCGGGGTATCTGTACGTGGCCGATCTGAGCACCGGCCAATTGCTGCGGCAGTTCGGGCCTATCGAAACCGCCGCCAGCCTCGGCTTTTTCAATGATGCCGTCACATTTGATAAAAATCTGAACTACAACGTCGATGCCTTTTACGCGACCGCATCTTTCTACAGCGGTGGCGCCTGGCAGGGCGGGGTCTACAAAATCGCTGTTCCGTGCAGCAACTGCCAGTGGGACAGCGACTACGACTCAGGCGCCGATCTGGGGTATGATGAGGATCCCAACCATTGGCTCTTCTCCAAGCTGTTCAACTCGGATCGACCGATCACCTCGCCGCTGTCTGTGAGCAGCGAATATGAACCGGCGAGCAACATCGACAATGTGTGGCTCTATTTCGGCACCGGGCGCTATCTGGTCAAAACGGACATCGCTAACTCCGACCAGCAGTACCTCTATGGCATCAAGGACCCGTACTTTAACAGCCAAAGCGGCAGCGCTTACCACGATTACGCCAGTCCCCAAACGTTGCAGAGTACGGACCTGCTGCGGGCCGATACCCTCACCGTGACCACGGCTCACCACGTGCTCCAGGGCGGGGCGGTTGTGTATGCCGATTTTACGGATCTGGTGAAATATATTCAGGAACATACCGACGGTTGGTATCGGCATCTGGACGACACCGGCACCGGACCTTCGGAGCGGATCGTGAGCAAGCCCTCGGTCCTGGGCGGCATGGTGTTCGTGCCGGTCTTCACACCCGACGTAGATTTGTGCAACTACGGCGGCACCACCAACGCGCTCGCCGTGTACTATGCTACGGGTACAGGCTATTTCAAACAGATCTTCGCCATTCCGACCCCGGACACGGTTCTCGTAGCCGGCAACAATGAAGATGTGGTGGCGGTGAAACTGCCTGTCGGTTTCATCGGCTCACCGCCGCCCGCGGCCGGTATGCATGCCGGTCAGGAAAAAGGCGCCAAAGCCTTCTTGCAGCAAAGTTCCGGACGGGTTGTCGAAATAGGCGTGGTGCCGCCCTTCTACTTCCAGGGAGCGATCATCGACTGGTGGGAATGATCAGGGCCAAGCCCGAAGCGGCGATGCCGGTTGCCGGAAGAGTCCCGCCGACCGGCATCGCGAAACACCGAAGCCAATAAAGGATAAATTTCATGAATACACTATCGATCAGACGCAATTGGAATATCGTGATTCTGTGCATCGTATTTTTCTTGTCCACGACATGCTGGGCCGGCGAACTCGCCAAGGGAGGCGATCCCGGCAACCAGCCTGCAGGCAAGGAGGGCCAGAACCGCGTGTTGGACACTATCCGGGTGACCATCGAAAAAAAGAGCCTCGAAACGGTCACTACTAACATCGGTGATAAGTACAGCCTATCCGACAACACGATTATCGTGGACACCGACGGCCAACAGGTGAGCACTCGAAAGATGCTGGTGCCCTGCGAGGCGGAGATAGCCTATAGCACCGAAAAGGGCGTGCGCATGGCCGAGCGAATCAACATCAAATCCGTAAGCAACAATGCCTCCTGGAAATGGAGTTCGGATCGGCCTGAGTAACTTTTCAGAACCGCTCGCTAAAAAAACCAAAGCCCCTGTTTCGACAAAACAGGGGCTTTGTTGTTTCGGAAGCCGGCGGGCGCGGGCGTTCAGCTGTGTTTCACGGCAGTACTTTGCAGTAAATCACCTTACCATCCCCCGGCGCGTAGAAATCTTCCAGAACGGCTTCGCGGCGATAGGAGCA
Organism: Desulfatitalea sp.; assembly: GCA_049287895.1. Lineage (GTDB taxonomy): Bacteria > Desulfobacterota > Desulfobacteria > Desulfobacterales > Desulfosarcinaceae > Desulfatitalea. Next base: position 686 of record JBAQGR010000394.1, on the reverse strand, counting down.
GTTTTCGTAGAAAATGCGCGTACTGGCATAGATGGCCCGCCCTGAGGTCTCCACGTAGATGCGCCGGCCGCCGGCGTTGTGAATCAGCCGTTCACTCTCTTGCATCAGGCGGCGGCCCAGGCCGCGGCGTTGGATGTCGGGATGCACGGCGATCCAGTAGAGGTCGAAACTGTTGGCGCTGCCGGCGATGAGGCCGTAGCAGCTGTAGCCGACCAGGCGGCCCTCCTGCTCGGCCATCACGAAATAGTAGCCGCTGGCCTCGCCTTTGGCCAGTCGTTCCAGGACCAGCTCTTCGGCCACGCCGATCTCTTCGGGGTTGAAGAATCCGGTGAGGGCTACCAGGTGGCGGATCGCCTCCGGGTCTTCGGGTTGCAGCGTGTAGCGCCACTGAAGGGCGGGCGCTTCTTCCGTCTCGATGTGGATGGCGGCGGTTGTTCGCGCGGCGCCGATGATGCGCTCCACGGCCTGGTCATAGGTCAGGCCGGCGCGCTCGATGGCGGCGGCAAAACCGGCGTCGGGCGCAATGCACGGATTGGCGTTGATCTCCAGGACCCAGGGGCGGCCGGCGCTGTCCACGCGGAAGTCGACCCGGGCGTATCCGGCCAGGTCGAATAACTCCCAGCAGGCCAGGGCCAGGGCCTTGAGCCGGTCTATCAGGGGGGCGTCTTCGGCCGCGAAGTCGAAGC
>JBAQGR010000393.1:0-1591 GCA_049287895.1 Desulfatitalea sp. | reverse complement strand
TTGGAGTCCACCCGGGCGTACAAACCCAAGCCGGTGATCGGCTCTTTGATTTCGAGGGTCCGCCCGTTGCTCGGCGGGTTGGCCGGCATGGGCGTGTTGTGCAGATTCTCGGTCAGCGGATAACGCGTATTGGTATAGATGAGTCCGAAGGGCCGCATATTCGCGCAGGCGGTCACGGCTAAAAACGCGGCCGCCAGGCCCAGTGCCAGCGATAGACGTCGAAAGATCGTAGGCTTCATCGCGGTTCAATCTCCATAGACGATCACGCGCCACCGGCTGTACAGGCCAAACAAGACCGACAACGATTCCTGGTCCGCGTGCTTGAGCACCTTGATGTCCGCGTTGTGGGCCGCGGCCGCGTAACTGGCATCGCCCCAGGCCACCAGCCACAGGATACTGTAGGCCTCGGCCGTACCCACCTTGCTGCCCAGATCGGTAGTTGCCAGATCGCTATCAAAGGGGGTTTTGGTGTGAACATAAGCGCAACCGCTCAGGGTGAGCGCAGCCAGCAGGAGAGCCGCAACAGCCAACAATTTGAATCGGTTCATGGACTATTCCTATAGGTTGAAGGCGCCGGGCAAAAACGCCACGGCCCAGGTGCCGGGTCCCATGTGGACCCCGGAGGTTAAGGAGAGCGGGCGAAAGAGGATCCTGGCCGCCGGCAGCAGCGACCGCACCTGGCTGGCGACGACCCCTTCGACCCATTCCCGGTTATCGGTAAATTGCAGCAAGATCAAGGGGGCCGCCCCTGGATCGAAACTGTTTTGCAGATGCTTCAGCCCAAAAGCAAGCTGATCGTCCCGGCTGCGCACCACCCCCACCTTGGCGGCCCCGTGGGCCGTGGGGGTCATGATCGGTTTCATGTGCAGCAGATCGCCGAAAAAACCCTTGGTTTTGGAAATCCGGCCGCCGGCCACCAGAAATTTGAGCTGATCCAGGAAGACCAGCTCCTGGCTCTGGGCCACGGCCTGCCGGGCAAACCCAACCACCGCATCCGGGTCCTGGCTCTGCTGGGCATAACGTGCCACGGCCAGGGCCATGATCCCCAGACGACCCGAGGCTGCGCCGCTGTCGATGACGGTCAGGCGCCGATCAGGATCGTTGGCCGCCTGCCAGGTGGTGGCGGTTTCGAAGTTGCCGGTATAGACCGATCCGACGCTCAAATAGACCACCCGCTCAAACCGGCTGACGGCGCTCAGATAGGATTGATGCCGCTGGAAGACAGAGGCCTGGGCCGTGGAGACCTTGTGTCCGTCGAGCATGGCGGTGTAGAGGGCATCCGGGAGATACAGGGTTTCGGGCCACGCCTGATCGCCCACCAGCAGATAGCTGTCGAGCAGCGTCATCCCCAGGACCTGGGCATCTTCCCGGGTGACCGAGCCGGCGGCGTCGGTCATGACGTGCACTGCCTGGTCCGCGCGACCGGCCGTGGGAAGCACGAGGTCGATTTTCTCTTCGGACCAGGCGTCCACCCGGCCGAGCTGTTCCAGTCCAGAGCGCAGGGCCTGGCGGTCTCCGGTGTGCAGATGCACTTTCAGGCGATCGTCCGCTGCGTTGACCACCACGCTCTCGCCCCAATCGGTCATGCGGC
>JBAQGR010000392.1:0-5247 GCA_049287895.1 Desulfatitalea sp. | reverse complement strand
CCGCCCTATTTAGTGTCCATCCAGAAATAGGCAAATTGGGTCGAGATCAAGGCGTGCGAAAAATTTAACCGCAGGCATATGTTTGATATTCCGAGGATTAAATTTTTCGCACAACGCCGATATCGGGCAAATTGGCCATTTGTGGATGGGCACTATTTAATGTTTTCCAACACCTTACGCACGGCATCGGCCTTGTCTTGGTCTTTTAGCACGTCTTGGACAGCCAAATCCAGTGTTTTCAGCCCCATAAAGGTGTAGAGATCCTCGAGCGCGTCCAAATGCGTCGTCTCCAGGGCTTCCCTATGATGCCGCACGGTAGATACATCCCCCCGGGCGATCGGTCCGGTCAGGGCCTTAGCCGGTCCCAGGCGGGCGATGTTGGCGATGGTGCCCTCGATGAGCGGCCGCATGGCCTGGAACCCTTCCAGGGGCTGGATGCCACTCTGCGCAAGGGCCGCCATGCCGTGGGCCATCAAAGTGACCAGGTAGTTGGAAAAAACGCACGCCGCCAGATGATAGAGTGGCTTGCCCTGGGGGCCGATGCGCAAGCAGCGGTTGCCCGTACGCGCCAGCAACTCTTCGATTCGCGCCAGTCGCGGATCGTCTCCTTCCAGGCTGAACCAGGTACGCGCCAAATCGGCCAGGGCCTTCTCTTCCTGGGCAAACGCCTGCAAGGGGTGCAAACTGAAGACCGCTGCCCCGCACCGGCTGGCCGCCTCCAGAATCAGCGACGCATGCGCGCCGCTCATGTGACCCACCCAATGGTGCGGCCCAAAGGCCCCCTGCCGGCCGAGAGCATCGCAAACCCCCTGGATCTGATCGTCCCGCGTGGTGATCAGGATCATGTCGCTGATAGCCGCCACCTCGGCAGCATCACGGCAAGCCTGTCCGCCCGTGGCGCTGCTGGCATGGACGATCTTCTCCGCATGGCGGTCGTAATAACCGCTGACCGCCACCCCGTGGCCGCGCAGGTATTGTCCAAAGACCGTGGCGACCTTGCCGGCGCCGATGAACCCGATCCGCATGGTCCCCCTCCCCTTGGCGTTTCTCCCGGTGGGCAATGCAAACGCAAGAAACTTTCAAGATGAAAGCAATATTAGAATGGATCGACACTATCCGTAAACTGAAAAGAAGCGGACGAATCTATAACCCTTTCACATTAATTTCTTTGACAGATTATAAAAGAAAGGCCTATTTTGATCGAAATCCACGTGGCGCCTTGATCAAGGGACTTAACATCCAGAATTCCAAATGGAAATTACCTCCTCGTGAGAAGAAAGCGGTAGATGCATGCAAGAAAACGACGGCTGGTTCAATTTTAGCGATCCCCTCAGATACCGCTGGATCATCTTCGGTGTTCTGAGCATTATCTACTTTCTGGCCTGTCTGCATCGTATCTCGCCGACGGTCATCGCTCGTGATCTGATCGTCGAATTCAGCGCCGATGCTACGGCTCTGGGGTTCATGTCTTCGGCCTACTTCTATCTCTATGCGGCGGTTCAACCGCCGGTGGGTCTCTTGGCGGACACCTGGGGGCCGCGGGCCGTCACTACGCTCTTTACGGTCATCGCCTGCCTGGGGGCCGTACTCTTCGCCTTGGCACCCAACCTGGCGGTGGCCACCGCGGGCCGGGCATTGATCGGCATAGGCGTGGGCGGTGTTTTCGTACCGGCCCTCAAACTCTTCTCCAAATGGCATCGGGCCAAAGATTTTGCGGGCATCACCGGTATCTTCCTGGCGACCGGGAATGCAGGCAACCTGGCGGCCTCGCTGCCGTTGACCTATCTGGTGCTGTGGATGGGATGGCGCGGGTCGTTTCTGGCCATCGGTGTCGTATCGCTGGTGATGGCGCTCGCCTGCTGGTTGGTTTTGCGCGACAAGCCCGAAGACAAGGGCTGGCCGCCCATCGAAACCGGAACCATTCCGGCAGCGCTGGATAGCGTGGACGACCCCACCGAAAAGGGCGCCTTGAAACGTCTGGCGATCGTCTTCGGCCAACCCAACTTCTGGATGGTGACCGGGTCGTACTTCTTCTTCGGCGGCCCCACATTGGCCTTTCAAGGGCTGTGGACCGTGCCCTATTTGATCGATGTGCACGGATGCAGCCGGGTCCAAGCCGGCGGGCTGCTCATGCTGATCCCCATCGGCTTCATCATCGGCGCGCCGCTGTTCGGACTGTTGGCCGATCGTCTGCCTTTCGGCCGCAAGCCGATCCTCATCGCCTCGCTGGTCATCGGCATAGCCTGCTGGGCGATCTTTTTACCGACACACGCAAAACCACCGATCGGCCTGATCGGGCCTCTGTTCGTCATCATCGGCATCTGCGGCGGCGGGTCACTGTCACTCTTTATGACCATGACCAAGGAACTCTTCCCGGCGTGGCTGACCGGAACGGCCATGGGCTTGATGAACCCCGCGGCCTTTCTGAGCACCGCCCTGTTTCAACCCTTTTCGGGATACCTCATGGATAGCGTCGGACGCGTGAATGGCGCCTATCCACCGGAAGCCTATTTCAAAGTATTTGTAGCAATTTCTATTTTCGGGAGCCTCTCGTTGGCTGCCATCCTGCCGGCCCACCGGACCCAAGCGGCTGCGCGCTGAAAGAAAGGTGGAGGCTGTGACAATCGTATCAGCCCAGCGCCTGGTTTGACCGACAATTACTTCCCCACCAATTTGGCGCCGGCCAGCTTTGCCTTTCTCAAAAGCTCGGCATCGTTTCCGGCCGATTTGCGATCCAGGTGGGCGCCATAGTGATGGAAGAACTCAAAATGCTTGGCCCCCAAAGAAAAGGGGATGATATTGAGCCATTCGTCGAGATGGCTGTAAAATTGCCCATACATCGGGGCAGGTTCGGGATCTCCCCGGGAAATGACCACCAGAAGATTCTTGCCGCCGGGAAAGGCGGACTTGAAGGTCGGTTCTCCGGTCTGCGGATTTTCGCCCAACTCGAAAAAGCTGTACAGGCGGTCCACCAACATCTTGAATTGGGCACTGACATGATACCAGTAGACCGGAGTCCCTAGGACGATGGCATCGAAGGTGGTCATCTCTTGCATCAGAGGAGTCAAATCGTCTTTCTGCACGCATGTGCCCAGATGCTTTTTGCACCCCTCGCACCCCATACAGCCATTGATCTTCAAATCCCTTAAATGGACCAGGCGGGTTTCGGCGCCTTTGTCGGCCGCTCCGGCCAAAGCGGCCTCGACAAGGGTTTGGGTGTTGGCATTTTTTCGCGGGCTGGCGTTAATGCCGATTACTTTCATGAAGCCTCCTGTTCAGAAGATGGTGGTTTTAAAGAAGCCCTGTTCGACCAGTGCTACGCGATTGTCTCGCGACCCACCTTAAGCCGGTTTCGCCGGAGATGAAAGGAGAAAAATGGATAGACGAAGGCTATCGCCTGCGCCGGTTATACCCGGCAGCCATTAAAATCTTGCTGGGCCCTTGACGTATGAGACGACCGGTCATATTGTACCTCCACTATGAAAGAACGCGACGCCAAAAAAATAGAGTTGCTGGAAGCGGGGTCCGCAGTGATGCTGCGCCAGGGGTATCACGGCACCGGCGTTCAGGAGATTGTGGACGCGGCCGGCGTTCCCAAGGGATCGTTCTACAATTATTTCAAGAGCAAAGAGGATTTTGTGATCGCGGCCATGGAACATGCCAGCCGGGAGCGCATCCAAGATTTTGAACGCGCCTTGAAGGACCCGACCCATCCGCCGGCAGAACGCATCGTGCGGGTATTTGAGGCGATGCGCGACGCCTATGTCCGTGAGAACAACTACACAAAAGGGTGTTTCGTCGGCAATATGTGCCAGGAGATGGCCGACACCCACGCGGCGGTGGCGGAAAAGGCCGAATATCTATTTCGCAACTATACCACCGCCCTGGCTAGGTGCATCCGGGAATCCCAGGGGCCGGCCCGAAGAGGCGCCGGGCACGATCCGGACAAACTGGCCGAGTTCATCTTCAACAGTTGGGAAGGGGCTATGCTGCGCATGAAGTCCAGCCGGAACGCGCACCCCTTGAACACCTTCATCGATACCCTGAAAAAGTTGCTCGCATAATAAAGGTTTTCTTTTTTGAAACGAATAACGACTTAATCCAATATGAGACGACCGGTCATATCTATCGGTCTCCACCGAAAGGAGTTCCCCATGAACCAAATACTATTCCAACCGTTGCGCATAAAAGATTCTCAGTTAAAGAACCGGATGGTCATGGCGCCCATGACCCGCAATCGCGCGGACCTCAAAGGCGTACCGCAGCCGATGATGGCGAAGTATTACGCCCAGCGGGCATCGGCTGGTCTGATCATCACCGAAGCCACCCAGGTGTCGGCCACGGCCAATGGATACATGTTCACCCCCGGCATCTACACGGATGCCCAGACAGAAGGCTGGCGGGCGGTCACCCAGGCCGTACATGCGGACGGCGGGACCATTTTTCTTCAGCTGTGGCATTCCGGACGGGTGTCGCACACATCGCTCCAGCCGGACGGGCAAGCGCCCGTGGCCCCATCCGCCATTCCGGCGGCCACGAATGTGTTCACGGCCAAGGGGTATGAACCGCCATCCACGCCGCGGGCGCTGCGCACCGAAGAGATCCCCGGCATCGTCCGTCAGTTCCAGCGCGCCGCCGAGATGGCCAAAGCGGCCGGCTTCGATGGTGTAGAGATCCATGGGGCCAACGGCTACCTGATCGACCAGTTCCTCAAAGACGGGTCGAACCAGCGTTCCGATGGCTATGGCGGCAACATCGCCGGTCGGATTCGTTTTGCTTTGGAGGTGACGGAGGCCGTGGTGGCGGTATGGGGGCCCGGCAAGGTCGGTCTGCGCATATCACCGCGCGGTATATTCAACGATATGCACGATTCCAACCCGGCCGCCGTGTTCGGCGCGTTGGCCGAAGCGCTGAACGCTTACCCGCTGGCTTTCCTGCATGTGCTCGAACCGCTGCCCGGTCATCCCAGCTTCAAAGTGCAGGAGGGGGTGGCAGCAATAACCCCCCTGATCCGCAGAAACTTCCGGGGACATATTATTCTCAACGGCGGCTACGACAAGCAGAGCGCTGAAACGGCGCTGCAAAACAACGAAGCCGATCTAGTGGCCTTCGGCGTACCTTATCTGGCCAATCCCGATCTGCCGGAACGATATCGCACCGATGCACCGTTGAATGCCCCGGACACGGCCACCTTCTACGGTGGAAGCGAGAAGGGCTACACGGACTACCCTTACTTGAACCGATAGC
>JBAQGR010000391.1:0-2313 GCA_049287895.1 Desulfatitalea sp. | reverse complement strand
CGTCATTGCCGGCATAGGCAGCCCGCACCGCCTCATGCTGCCACTGCTGGGGTGCGCGCACCGCGGCTTCCAGAACCGCCCGGCGCACATCTTTGGGCAAATCGGCATTCATATAAAGTTTTTGCAGTGAACTTTGCAGCGAACGAAACAGATCTTCGGAGATCACGATATAATCTTCTTCCTCAAAGCCCATCATATCGGCCTGTTCCAGAGCCGGTCCCAGGGCAATGACCGCCGAACAGCGCACCTCCTGATCTTCCTTGTCATTCTGGGCAACCGATAGCAAGGCGCGGGCCAAATCGTCATTGATGATGGTGGATTCGCCGGCCAATCGGACGGCGATCACGCGGTCGGACGCGTCGATGCGGCCTTTGCGCAGAATGTTAAGCAACACCTTGTCTGTATCTTTGGGCCACTCCCAGGGGGGGGTCTCTTCCAAGGTTTTCAGATCCATCTGTCTTCCTCCGAATACTTGCTTGGGTCAGTTGTTGAGCTTTCCATCGGCGGCCCCGTCGGCACCGAGCTTCTTGACGGCCGATCGCTGCCGCTGGTATAGATAGCCGAAACATAAATGAATCTTGGCACTTAATCAAGCTTATCCTCTATGCTGCCCTTTCTGACCATCTTCGCGACCTCCTTTGTGGTGGCACTCTCCGGTGCGCTGATGCCGGGGCCGCTGCTGACGGTCACCATCGGCGAAAGTCCGCGCCGCGGTTACATCGTCGGGCCCTTGCTGATCCTGGGCCATGGGCTGTTGGAATTGGCCCTGGTGGCGGCCCTGGTCGTGGGTCTGGGACCCGTTTTGCGCGCACCGGCGGTGTTCATCACCACGGCCATCGTCGGCGCGGGCGTGCTGGCCTGGATGGCCTGGGGCATGTTCCGGGCCTTGCCGGCGATGACCCTGCACGGTGCCACGGGCCAGGCCACGGGCCGCAACCTGGTGGTGGCCGGTGTTCTGCTGAGCATCGCCAACCCCTATTGGTCCATTTGGTGGGTGACCATCGGTCTGGGCTATATCACCTACAGCCTCGGCCAGGGTGCGTGGGGCCTTCTCTTCTTCTTCAGCGGCCACATCCTGGCCGATCTGGCGTGGTATTCGGTGGTATCCACGGCGGTCTGGAAGGGGGGCCGGTTTATCAGCGATCGCGCCTACCGCTGGATAATCGGCGCCTGCGCGGCGTTTCTGGTAGTATTCGCCGGCCTCTTTGCCTTCTCCGGCCTGCGCGCGCTGATGGCGTAAGTTTTAGGTCGCATGAATAGCAGCGATCACTGCCGTCTGCGTAAAATCAATAATTCAAATTACGACTATTGTGTGCTATATTTAAGGCTGTTTTTCGATTCAACGGCTGTTAGAAGCTGGCTCGGCTTGGGCCGGATGAGGTGTAGGATGAAAATCGAGTCCATTCTGCTGAAAAATTTCAAAGCCTTCAAAAACATACACATGAAGGACTTACCTGATTTTGGCGTGTTTGTGGGTGCTAACGGCAGCGGAAAGACCACTCTATTTAATGTATTCGGATTCCTCAAAGATTGCCTCACCTACAACGTGACGACCGCCTTGCATAGCCGCGGGGGCTTCAATGAAGTGATCAGCCGAGGTGCCAGCGAACGGTGCATCGTCATTGAACTGCAATACCGTATGGAGATTTCCGGTGTTGAACGCCTGGTTACCTATCATCTCCAAATCGGGGAGGAAAAGGGCAAGCCCATCGTTGAACGTGAAATATTGCGATATAAGCGCGGCCGTCACGGTTCTCCGTACCATTTCCTCGATTTCACCCGTGGAAACGGATATGCCGTTCTTAATGAAGAAGATTTTAGCAAATCCGAGGAAACGCTCGACAGAGAAAACCAAACACTGGACAAGGCAGACGTTCTCGCCATCAAGGGGCTGGGACAATTCCAGCGATTCAAGGCAGCCAACGCCTTTCGTCACCTTATCGAAAACTGGCATATTTCAGACTTTCACATCAATCTGGCACGGGGCACCAAGGATAGCGCCGGATATTCGGAGCATCTGTCCGTCACGGGAGACAATCTACAACTGGTAGCCAATCGTCTTTTTGATACCAATAAAGAATTATTTCAAAGCATTATCGAAAAAATGAAAAGGCGGGTCCCAGGTATCGATGGTATCGAACCTGAACCAACTAAAGACGGCCGGCTTCTGTTGAAATTTCAAGATGGGTCGTTCAAAGACCCATTCATTGATAAATATGTGTCGGACGGAACGATAAAAATGTTTGCTTATCTTACGTTGCTTTATGATCCTGAGCCCCATCCGCTCTTGTGCGTTGAAGAACCTGAAAATCA
>JBAQGR010000390.1:0-28529 GCA_049287895.1 Desulfatitalea sp. | reverse complement strand
TGCGGGGGCTGATGTGGGGCCGGCGGCACAGCCCCACATCACGGCACATAAGGTCAATACGCCTGATAGCCCCGCTATCCCCCTGCTTCCTTTGGCCGAAATTGTTTTCTTATTCATACCGATATCCCTGGTCGGAACAAAGAGTACCTCTTTTTGAAGTCGTGAGCGCCGAGCGCGATGCGTGCACCGCTTCTGATCCCACTGCTAAAAATCTATTCTTACCGTTTGCGCATCGATCACTTGCGCATGGATGTTTTTCTTCGAGCCGACATTCATCACTTGAATCTTCTGTCCGATGGCGCCATTTTCCTGGGCCACAGCCTGGGTGGTGATTTTCAGGCGCGCGGATTCGGCCAGCACTTGCACCACATCGCCTTTGCGTACGATGGGCGGTAACTCCACCTGATCGATCCGCAGCACGCTGTTGACGGCAATGGCCCGATTGGCCCGGCGGCCGAGGACCTGGTCCACATGGACGATGGCATTGGACGGTACACGAGCCAGATTCATTGTCTGGATCTGGAGATCTTCCCGGGTGATGGGCTGGTTGCGTCCCAATGGCTTGGCAGCCAACACCACCTCCTGCCACACCTCGATATAGGCCGGCACGCTCGTTCGTTTCACCGCCTCTCCATCCACCAACAGTTGCACCTGGAACGGTACGGCCCCCAGCCAGTCGCTATGTTTGGGCGCCATGACCTGTAAGGTGACCTCGCCGGGCGGCAATTTATGGGATTGGCTGTACTCGATGGGCCTGATTTTCATTTGATCAGCGCTCCACGGCGCGTGCGTTTGAATGAAGCTCTCGACCGCGCCGCGGATTTGCGCGTCGGTCACACCGATATGATTGCGCGTCACTTTTACCGGCCCGGCATCCGAAATCCGGTATTGATCGGGATCGATGTTGTTTTGTTTGAGGCGCATCTCGATATGGCTGCGATGGATCAACAGAGATTGGCCGGGCAATGGCGCGCGTCCGATCTCGATCTCCCGCAGGGCTTCGGCTTGGCCGGCATCGCCGCCGCTGATGTCGGCGATTTTGCCCAATCGAATAGTCTCGTTGTCCACTGCCGCCTTAGGGCCCATGGTGATCTGAACCGGGTCCGCCGCTGCCGCCGACCCAACGAGGAGCAATGTGCCGAGCAACTGCAGGCTGATGGAGAGTAATCGACGCTGGAGGCGGTTAAGTATCATTATTTACCGTTTCAAGTTGTTGGCTGTCTGGAGCATTTCGTCGGCCGCCTGGATGGCTTTGCTGTTGATTTCGTAGGCCCGCTGGGCGGTGATCATATTGACCATCTCGTCCACCACGCTCACGTTGGACATTTCCAAATAGCCCTGGGCGAGGGTACCGTACCCCTCTTCTCCCGGTGTGCCGGTGGTGGCATCTCCCGATGCTTCGCTGCGCAAGAACAGATTGCGGCCAATACTGTTCAAGCCGGCAGGATTGACGAAACGTGCCAGTTGGATATTGCCCACGTCGGCGGGGGCTGTCTGGCCGGGCTGCATGACCGACACCGTACCGTCCGTGGCGATGGAGACGGCCAGAGTGTCGGTGGGGATAGTGATCTCCGGCTCGATTAGGTAGCCGTCAGCGGTAACGATGCGCCCGTCGCTGTCGATTTTAAAATTGCCGGCCCGCGAGTAGGCAATGTCACCATTGGGCTGCGTGACCTGGAAAAAGCCCTGGCCCTCGATGGCCATATCCAGATCGTTCTCGGTGTGCTGGAAATCGCCCTGGATAAACAGTTTTTGGGTAGCCACGGTGCGGGTGCCATGACCGATCTGAATTCCGGTGGGCACCTGGCTGCCGCCGGCCGAGGTGACGCCGGGCGGACGCATGGTTTCATAGAGCAGGTCCTGGAACTCCGCCCGGCTGCGTTTGAAACCAGCCGTGTTCACATTGGACAGGTTGTTGGCGATGACATCGATATTGGTGGTTTGGGCTTGCATGCCCGACGCCGCGGTCCAGAGGCTGCGGATCATTTTCAGGTCTCCCGTACGCTTTGGGTTTGCTTCTTAAACACCGTTTTCTACGCGCTCCTGCCGACTTCGTTCACTGTTTTGGCGGTGGCGTCATCCGCCGTGCGAATGACCCGCTGATAGGATTCGAACACCCGCATGGTTTCAATCAGGTCGGTCATGGTGCGGATGGCATTCACATTGGACGACTCCACAAAGCCCTGCGCCACTTGGCTCTCGCCCTCCCCTACGGTCTGGGGTTGGACGCCGGGCGCCGGGACGAAGAGGGTATCCCCGGTTTTGACCAGGTCATAGGGTTCATCAAAATCAACGACCCGGATCGTGTCCACTGCTTCGCCGTCCACGTAAACTTCACCTTGATCGCTGATCTCCACGCGGCTGCCGTCGATGGTGATGGCGCCCCCCTGCCCCATTACCGGCCACCCTTCGGCCGTGGCCAGTGCTCCTTGCTCACTGATCGTAAAATTGCCTTTGCGGGTGAACCGGGAACCTTCGGGGGCCTGGACTTCGAAAAACCCTTTGCCGACGATGGCCACATCCAGGGCATTGCCTGTCCGGACAAGGGGACCGGATTCGAAATTGGTGCGTGCTTCCATAGGGGGTGCATAAGGGGAGAGGCGGCCGGGCGCGGATGACGAGGCCGGTTGGGTGGCACTGCCGGCCGATTCCATGCGAAACACCGGCAGATCGGCTTTGAAGCCGGTCGTATTGATATTGGCCAGGTTGTTGGAGAGCATGTCCAACCGCATCTGCTGTAACAAAGCCCCTGCCGCTGCCTGATAAATCGTTCCGCTCATGGCCGTCCTTTCTGTGCGCTGACGCTATTCCTGTAATAGCAACCCTTGTGCCAGGGACTGGATATCTTAATATTTATTCAATTACAGATAGTTACAAGTATATACACTTCTTCTGCCGTCAATTAACCGGCAACTATTGCCTAGGCTACGGCCTGCATCTTGCGACCCACATGGGCGTTGCGACCGGCTTTCATTTTCAGGGCCAAGGCGACTTCGGATAGAGAGAGGCCCAATCGTCGGGCAATCTCACCCGCGGCCAGCCCCTCTTGGGCTAGGTTCGCAATGTTTTGGGTGACCGGCACGGTGGCCATCATTGGCGAAGCCTCGTTTATCTGGGGAAGATCAACCGCTTTTTCGGGTCTGGCCGATCGGGGCGGTTCCGCTTCCGCCACCGGCAAGGCATGGCTAACCAGGGCCTTCAGCTTAACGCGTTCGGTCTCGATAAGAATCGACAGGACATTGAACACCGCATCGATCTGCTGTTCGAGCAGCTGACGGTGGATCTGTTCGTTGAAGCTGACTGGCGCACCCAAGCCGATGTCGGCCATTTGGTCTGACGTCGCATGCGTGTGCTGTTTGCGTTTCATGCGGATCAATCGAGCGCTCAGGGCAATCAGGATCACCGCCGGCAAGCCGGCCACGGTCAACAAAAACCACAAGGGAATCGTGATGTCCAGCATATGAATGCTCCTCGCTTATTCTTCTAAAAGACCGTCTTTGCGCAGTTTGTTGCGCAATCGCAGGACCGCCTGGGAGTGAATTTGGGAAACCCTGGACTCGGTGATATCCAGGGCCTGCCCGATCTCCTTCATGGTCATTTCGTCGCTGTAGTACATGGAGACCACCAGGCGCTCTTTCTCGGGCAGTAGTTCGATGTGTTTGGCCAGGGTGTTTTTAATCTCCTTGATGGTGGTCAACGAAAGAGCGTCGTCCCCTTCATTGTTCGCCAGATAGTTGAGAAAATTCTCCTTCTCTTCCTTAGTGTTACACCCGATCTCTTCGAAACTGATAAATGAGATGCTGGACATCCGTTTGACCTGGTAAAACTGATCCAGATCCATTTCCATCTCTTCGGCCAGCTCTTCGTCCTTTACTTCGCGCCCGAGTCGTTGCTCGAGTTTCAGATAGGCTTTTTCCAGATTGCGAATCTTTTTGCGCGTGGTGCGCCCCAAAAAATCCCGGGAGCGCAATTCGCTGAGCACGGCGCCTTTGATGCGGAATACCGCGTAGGTCATGAATTTGTTATCGCGGGAGGGATCGTAGCGCTCGATGGCCTGGATCAACCCGATAATGCCGACATTGACCAGATCGTCCACGTCCACGGTCGACGGCAGGTGGGTGGCGATCCGATTGACGATGCGGTTGACGTAGGGAAGATATTCCGCGATAATCTCATTGCGCAGGATGTGGTCGTCTTTTTTCAGCTTTTTAAGTTGGGATTCTTTTACTGGCATTGTTCTCCCCCGGTGGGTTCCTTTATTGTCTATTATTAAATCTTTGCGTGTTTAAACTCAGCTTATTTCCGTTAAAGACCAATCGGCGGTGCGACCGCGCCGTTCGGGTGCCGGTGTGCTGGCGATCTTGCGCGCCAGGGCCGCGAAGTTCCGGCTGGACTTGGCCAGTGGCGCCATCTCGGTGACCGCCCGCTGCTGCCGGACACCCTTTTTGATGTTGGGGTCCAGCAGAATGTGGCCGTAGTACTCCATGGAGATGTTCAGAAAGCGATCGGCCACCAGATTCAACTGGCGATAGACATCATCGGCTTCCTGAACGCTGGCGGCCGCGTTGACCACCAGTTTAAAATGATCGGTGCCGTACTTGACCGATAACACCTTCATCATGGCGTAAGCATCGGTGATGGAAGTGGGTTCGGGAGTGGCCACGAGGATGATTTCATCGGCATTGATGTTGAAATAGAGCACATTGGAAGAGATACCGGCCGCCGTATCGATCAGCATGATGTCGTAGTCGTGGATAAAGGCATCCAACTGGCTGAAAACCAGATAGCGCTCCTGCTGGGTCAGGGCGGTCAGATCCTGAATGCCCGAGGCCGCCGGCAGTATTTGCATCCCGCCGGGTCCCGTGATCACCACATCGGCCAATTGCTTCTCTCCACGGATCACATGGGAGAGGTTGAATTGCGGCGTCAATCCCAGCAGGACATCCAGATTGCCTAGGCCCAGGTCGGCATCGAAAATAAGTACACGTTTGCCGAAGCGGCGCAGGGTGAAGCCCAGGTTGGCCACGATGTTGGTCTTGCCCACGCCGCCCTTGCCGCTGGTGATGGCGATGATCTTGGGAATACAACCACCGGAAGTGCGTCGCCCTTTGCTGGTGGGTTCCGCTGGATCGCTCTTGCGGTCCTCCAGGCGAATGACTTTTTTCGAGTTGTCGTTGTGATTCATGCTGTCAATTCCTGCTGCCGGCATAGCGACTGCGTGCCAGGCGATCGATGGGTTTGGGAACGAGTAACGCCATGCAACACATGCGGCAAGGTTTGAATCCCTGGTTCATGGCTTCGGTCGGATCTTTGAACACCAGCGCATTGTCGTTGCTGATGCGCCCGACCGATTTGCAGGTTCGGTCGTGAAAAATATCGGAATTGCGGTTGGCGACATAGGGCGCATCGGGCGCGGCGGGGGCGCGACGCTGGACGATGGTGATGGGCGCGGCCGGTTCGCGCGTTTCCTCCTCCTGGGAGTACTTCTGGGCCAAGAGCAAGGCGGCCATATCCCGGGCAGTGAGGGCCCGCACACCTTCGGGAACCTGCGGCCCGGTGCTCAAGTAGCCGATGGGCAAATGGGCGAGCGTCATCTGATTGATAAATGGGCCGGCCCGATCGATCCAGTCCAGATGGGTGGGCAGCAGGCGATGGATGCCCAGCGGCCTGAAAAGATCCACGTTTTTGGCAATGACCGACTCCTGGGAGGTGGCGCTGATCAGCAGATGAACTTCCGGATCCTCCAAGGCCTTGATCATGCGGGCCAATGCATCCCTGCGGGAAAGCTCCTGGGGGTTCAAGCCGGGAGTGTCCACCACCACCAGTTGGGCGTCGGCCATGCGGTCCATGAGTCGGCTCAAGCGGGTCGGGTCGCTGGCGGTCTCGAAAGGCAACCCCATGATCCCGGCATACCGCGCCAGCTCCGCCGTGCCGGCGATGCGCTGGTCATCCAGGCTGATGACCACCGTTTTTTCACCGCTCCGCAACAGGTGGCGGGCCGCAAGCTTGGCGACCATGGTGGTTTTGCCGACGCCGCTGGCACCCACCAGGGCAATGACACGGGGCGTCGCGCCATGACCGGATTTCACCGGTGCCACCCACCCTTTGGCTTCAATCAGTTGCGCCAGGACGGTTGCCTGTTCGAGGTCGGTCAGATCGTCGCAGCTCATCAGCTCGACTGCTTGGCCGGCCAATTCAGCGGCGATGCCCTTGGCAAGGCCCTGGGCCAGCAACGTTTCATAGATCGATTGGTCCGCGCGATCCGAGTGCTGGGATGCCGTTTGCTCCTGGGCCGCGCTCATCCAGCGCACGAATCTGGGCTGAAGCTTTTGCTGCCCGGTGCGGGTGATGGGCGTATATTGCTTCAAGATCCGCTCGATCCCCTCCACGGGCTTTGGACCCGCTTGCGCCGGATCGCGTCTTTCTTCATCCGCGGCCGGAGAGTGGGCCTTATTTTCGTTTACCGGCGCATGTTTGACCCCCGTCGGATCGACGGCCGCGGTGACCACTACGTGGCCGCCGGATTTCATCCCGAACAGGCGTCCCGGGTTTTTGGTATTTTTGGCGGACAGGATCACGGCCTCTTCGCCGAACTCTTTTCGGATCATGCGCAGGGCCTCGGCCATGTTGGGGGCCTCGAATCGTTTAATCTTCATCCTTCAGCTCCGCTACTCCCAGAGATTGAATTTTAGCATTGGGCAAAATCTCTTCATACGCGAGCACCACCAGATGGGGGATAAAGCGATCCACCATTTTTTTGACATGGGTGCGAATTTGTCCCGAGCAGAGCACCAGAGGCTGCAAACCACGCTGGGCATACTTGTCCAGCTGTTCGGCCAGACGATGCATCAGGCGCTGGGCTGTCTGGGGATTCATGGCCAGAAATTCACCCTGATCGGTGCGTTGGAGCGATTCGGCGATCCGGCGTTCGGCGCTCTGGCCCAACGAGACGGCGACCATCTCGCCATCCGGCGTCAGGTACTGCCGGGTAATGGTTCGCGCCAGGGCCTGGCGCACACGTTCGGTGAGCGTATCCAGTTGTTTGGTGGATGGCGCCCAATCGGCCATGGCCTCCACGATGGTCAGCAGATCGCGGACCGAGACTTGTTCCATCAGCAGGTTTTGCAGCACGCGCACCACACCGCCCAGGGACAACTGGTTGGGAACCAGCTCGTCCACGGCCTTGGGATGGGTCTCCTTGAGCTTGTCGAGCAGGGCTTGCGCCTCTTGGCGGCCCAACATTTCATGGGCATGGCGCCGGATCACATCGGAGATATGGGTCGTCATCACCGTGGCCAGATCCACTACCGTGTATCCTTTGGCGATGGCCTCTTCGCGCTGACGCTCCTTGATCCACACCGCGTCGATGTTATAGGTGGGCTCCTTGGTGGGGATGCCTTTGAGGGAATCCTCGGCATTGCCCGGATTCATGGCCAAAAAGTAGTTGAGCATCAGATCGCCGCGGGCCACTTCGTTGCCTTTGAGCTTGATGGTGTATTCACCCGGTTTGAGCTGCATATTGTCCTGGATATGGATGGACGGGACCACGATACCGAGATCCTGGGCGATTTGGCGCCGAATCGATTTGATCCGCTCCAGAAGTTCGCCGTCCTGCTGGGCGTCCACCATGGGAATGAGGCCGTAGCCGATTTCCAGACCCAGGATATCCAC
This sequence comes from Desulfatitalea sp., assembly GCA_049287895.1. Classification (GTDB taxonomy): domain Bacteria; phylum Desulfobacterota; class Desulfobacteria; order Desulfobacterales; family Desulfosarcinaceae; genus Desulfatitalea. The sequence goes on along the minus strand of JBAQGR010000390.1, from coordinate 20,858 downwards.
GGGCGGTAAGGGCTTGAAGGACTCGGTGGCCTCTTTGGTATCGTCGACCGCGGACTCCTTGGCCGCCGCCGCTTGCGCCGTTTGCCGCTGGCGCTCGGTTTTGACGAGCAGGTAGGCCACTCCACCTACAATGAGGGCCAGGATAAAGAACGGCACCGTGGGCAGTCCCGGGATGATGCCGAAACCGAATAGAATCACCGCCGCCACGGCCAGGGCGCGCGGGCGCAGGAAGAGCTGGGTGCCGATTTCCGTGCCCAGGTTGCTCTCCGCGCCGGCCCGGCTGACCACGATGCCTGCGGCCGTGGAGATGATCAGGGCCGGCACCTGGCTCACCAGACCGTCGCCCACGGTCAGCAGCGTATAGTTGCGCGCGGCATCGGCAAAGCTCATGTCGTTTTGGAACACACCGATGGCAAAGCCGGCCACCACATTGATCAGCGTGATGATGATACCCGCGATGGCGTCGCCGCGTACAAATTTATTGGCACCGTCCATGGCGCCGAAATATTCGGACTCTCTTGAAAGCAACCGCCGCCGTTCGCGTGCCTCCTGCTCGTCGATGAGCCCGGCGTTCAAATCGGCATCGATGCTCATCTGCTTGCCGGGCATGGCGTCCAGGGTGAAGCGGGCCGCCACCTCGGCGATGCGTCCGGCACCTTTGGTGATGACCACGAAATTTACTATCACCAGAATGCAGAAGACGATGATGCCGACCACGAAGTTGCCACCAACCACAAAATCACCGAAAGCCATGATCACTTTACCGGCAGCCTGTGTTCCTTCGCTGCCGTGCAGCAAAATCAAACGAGTGGAAGCAATATTGAGACTTAATCGAAACAGAGTGGAGAGCAGTAAAATCGACGGGAAGGCGGAGAACTCCAGCGGCTTCAACACATACATGCCCACCAGCAGGATCATCAGGGCGATAGTGATGTTAAAGGTGAGAAGCAGGTCGAGGAGCATGGTCGGAATGGGGATGATCATGACCATGATGATGCACATGGTCGCAAAACCCATGGCCACATCGGTGTTCTTGGTGATGAAGTCGAAGCGTCCGACTAATCCATTGGTTTGAACGATATCCATACTATCCTTCCACCGTCTGTCGGCATCAACCTGACGATGGGGGATTTTGCATTTTCCATGCCTGCTTCCACAGCGTTCGCACATGGGGCGAAGTATCGGCGAGCCGGGATAAATACATTTGAAATCATGATGGATTTCTCAATGGCGGGAAGTATGGAGGCATCGTTTGGGATCAAGCGTGGGTCGAAGCGTCAATATTCCGCCTATGACGCCGCATGAACCAACCCCTTCAAACGGTAGACATACGCCAATACCTCGGCGACCGCGTGATAGAGATCCACGGGCACGTACTGCCCGATCTCCACATCCTTGAACAAGCTGCGGGCCAGCGGTTTTTCCTCGATGATGGGGATGTTGTGCTCGGCGGCGAGTTCCCGGATACGCACCGCAATATGACCGGCGCCCTTGGCCACAATCATGGGCGCCGGCATGCCGCGGTTGTATTGGATGGCGATGGCCAGGTGGGTGGGGTTGGTAATGACCACCGTGGCCTTGGGGACCGCCTCCATCATCCGGCGCATGGCCATTTCGCGCTGGGCCGAACGGATGCGGGAGCGAATCAAGGGGTCGCCTTCCCTCTGTTTGTATTCGTCTTTCACCTCCTGCTTGGTCATGCGCAGGTCGCGCTCATGTTTCCAGCGTTGAAACAGATAGTCCAGGGCAGCCAGGATGACCAGTATCAGACAGGTGTAGAACCCCATCTTTAAAGCCACACGACCGATGAAATCCATGATCGACCCGATATCGAAGGCCACGAGGGAGGGGATTTGATCCATTTCGCCACGCAGCGTGCTGTAGGCGACACCGCCGATAATCATCACTTTGAAAATGGATTTGACCAGTTCGGTCCAAGCACTGATGGAGAAGAGCCGCTTGAGCCCCTCGAGGGGATTCAACTTGGATAATTTGGGAGTGATGGCTTCACTGGAGAGCATAAAGCCGACCTGGGCTACGTTGCCGATAATGCCGGCCAGCGCCACGGCGGCAATCAAGGGGGCCATGAGTACCACAATTTTCTGGAACAGATACCACATCAGTTGATGGGCACTTTCCCCGCTGAGATGCCAAGCGCTGATCTGATGAAAAATGGCCCGTGTGATCTCTTGCATCTGGCCGAACATCCAGTTGCCGACAAAATAGAAGATCGACAGGGCACTGAGCAGTACGAGCACGGAGGGAATTTCCCGGCTCCTGGCCAATTGCCCTTTCTTGCGGGCGTCCTCGCGCTTCTTAGGAGTTGCGGGCTCCGATTTTTCCTGATCGGAATCGTTGGCCATGGGCCGCTCCTATCTGAACAATCCGATCATGGCCACAATCGTATGCCCCATTTTAGCGAAGGCGCTACAGAGAAAGGCCGTGACATAAGGTAAAGAGAATCCCAGGAAAGCCAACCCCAAAACGATTTGCAGCGGCATGGCCACGACGAAGATCTGCATCTGCGGAACGGTGCGGGCCATCAATCCCAGGGCTACGTTGGTCAACAGCAGGGCCACCATGACAGGCGCGCCCACTTGAATGGCGATCACGAAAGCATCGGCGGCCGTCTTCATGAGCAGTTCGAGCAGTTGGCCATTGAGATGAGCACCCATGGGCGGGATGAGTTCAAATGCATCCACCAGGGCCTTGATGAAATAGAAATGGGCATTGATGGTAAAGAAGATCATCAATGCAAATAGGTTCAAGAATTGCGCCAGAATGGGGATCTGCAGGCTGGAGGCCGGGTCCACCACATTTGCGATGGCAAACCCCATCTGAAACCCGGCCAGTTGTCCGGCCAACTGAACGCCCGCAAACAAAAGCTGTACCATCAATCCGATGATCAGGCCGATGGCCACTTCTCCCAAAATTCCCAAGAGAAGCGTCAATGGATCGCCGACGATGGAAAGGGGCGGCAACTTCAGTTGCGGCATGAGCATGACGCTCATGGCAATGGCCAGACCGGCCTTGAGTGTCATCGGCACGTTGCGCGCCTCCAGAAACGGGATGGAGAAAAGAATGGACCCCACGCGCACCAGCACGAAGAGGAAGAGTTGAAACTGTTCTATGGGCAGATTGAGTAGCAACATGGTTGCGACGGTAGCTAATGTAAGTACATCGATATATTCATGATGTTGTTGCGGGCGAAATCGCTGATGACGCGCAGCATCCAGGGGAAGAAAACCAACAGGGCCAGTGCCACGCCGAGCATCTTGGGAACAAAGACCAGGGTCATTTCATTGATTTGCGTGGCGGCCTGGAAGATGCTCACTATGATGCCCACCACCAGGCCCACCAAGAGCATGGGAGCGGCCAGCATGATGGCGGTTTTGATGGCTTCCAGAAAATAGCTGGTAATGAATTCGGGTGTCATGGGTCGCACCTCCTACATGTTGAAGCTTTTGACCAACGATCCGACGATCAGATACCATCCGTCGGTCAGCACGAAAATCATGAGCTTGAACGGCAGCGAGACCATGACCGGCGGCAGCATCATCATGCCCATGGACAACAGCACACTGGCCACCACCATGTCGATGATCAAAAAAGGGATATAGAGCATAAAACCGATTTGAAAGGCGGTCTTCAACTCGCTGATGATAAACGAGGGAATCAGGACTGTGGTGGGGATATCCTCTATAGTGTTGGGCCGCGGCAGCTTGGCGATCTCCACCATCAGGGAAAGATCCTTTTCACGTGTCTGTTTGAACATGAAGGCGCGGATCGGGGCTTCGGCCTTTTTTAAGGCTTGCGTCGAGGAGAGCTGATTGTCCAGATAGGGTTTGAGCGCCTCCTGATTCACCGTTTGCCAGACGGGTGTCATGACGAAAAAGGTAAGAAACAGGGCCAGACCGATGATGATCTGGTTGGGCGGCAACTGGTTGGAACCGATGGCCTGGCGCAGCAGCGAGAGCACAATGGCGATGCGTGTAAAGCAGGTGACCATGATCAGAATCGAAGGCGCCAGCGAAAGGATGGTGAGCAGCAGAAAAATCTGCAACGCCACGCTCACCTTGCCCGGGTCTTCGCCCTTGCCTATGTCGATACTCAACAGGTTGCCGGCTGGGTCCGGCGGAGCGGCGACAGCACCACAGGGGGCTGACAGCAGGATCAGCGCAACCACTACGAGGGCCAAACTGCTGTGTTTGCGCAAGAGGGTCATCTTTAGAAGGCCGCCCTTTCATCATCGGACGCTGTGGCGCCGTCCGTTTGGCCGCGCAGCGAACGGGTCACGCGCCGCAACTGCTCGCGAAATCCCATGGTGCCATGGCCGGTTGTATCCGCCGCGGTAATCACGGCCATCACGTCGGGATCGTCGATGCGCGTCAGCAATTGGATCTGGTCGCTACCGATGCCCAGCACCAGGATCGCTCCCGGCACCTGCACCATGGCAATCGATTTCTTCATGCCCATAGAGTGACTGCCCAGCACCTTGATCCAGCGGCGCCGGCCTCCGACCGCTCCGGCCGGCAGAGCGCGTCGCAGCCAACGCTGGGCGGCCCACAACACCAATAGAATCGCGGAAAGGGAGAGCACCATCTTAAGCGTGGCGGCAGTCAAATCGGGGACGGCGCTCATTTCAGCTTCTCCAATCGTTCCACCGGGCTGATCACCTCGGTCAGGCGAATGCCGTACTTGTCATTGACCACCACCACATCGCCCTTGGCGATGAGCCGGTTGTTGGCCAGAATCTCAAGGGTATCACCCGCGGGCTTGGTCAGTTCGATCACCGATCCCTGCCCCAGTTTGAGCAGGTCATTGATCATCATGCGCGTTCTTCCCAGCTCAACGGTGATTTCCAAGGGGATATCGAGAATAAAGTCCAGATTGGCGGGGCGCTGCCCTGCCCCCGGCCCTTTGAGGTCCGAAAAAGAATACGGCTCTTTGGCGCCGATTTCGGCGGCCCCGGGTTGCTTTTTTGCGGCCGATTTGCTTTTACTGGCTTCCCCGGCTCCGCTTTCGTTTTGGGTGTTATCTGCCGCGGCCATGGTGGACTACTCTCCTTCATCTTTTTTGATGAGCGCTGAAATTTGAACCGCTCGATTGCCCTTGAGGGTTCCCGGCATCCCTAAATATTTCGGGGTTCCCTCCACCTTGATGACGACCGGATCCTGTGGACCGGTATTGATTTTGACGATATCGTCCTTTTCCAGCTCGAGAATTCGACCGATGGTGGAGAGGGTTTTCCCCAGTTCGGCCACCATGTTCACCCGGGTGTCTCTGAGCAGCACGGTCAGTTGGGGGCGAAAGGCATGGGCACGGTCTTTTTCGCGCAGGTAGCGCGAAGACAATTTGTCCTTGACCGGTTCCAGCATTAAAAAGGGGGTACAGATGTGGATATTGCCTGAAAACTCTTCGCCGGCCACCGAAAATACAAAAATCAGTACCAGGTCGCCGGGGTTGACCAGGTTGACGAACTCCGGTTTGGTCTCGGTCCGTCTCTGCGCCACCTTGACAGAGTAAGCCACTTGCCACGCCTTTTCCAATTCGGCCAAAACATCCTGGTAAAACTTGGAAAGCATGCGCTGTTCGATTTGGGTAAACTCCCGCACCTTGGCCAACGGTCGCCCCACCCCGCCGAACATGCTGTCGATCAGCGCGAAACAGAGGTTGGGCTCCACGGCCAGCAGCGCCGAGCCGATCAACGGCTCCATGCCGAAAATACTGAAACCGGTGGGATTGGAGAAGGCATGCAAAAACTCACCGAATTTTACGATCTCTTTGGAGACCTGTTTGATCTCGATGGCCCGTTGCAGCGCGCTGGACAATCCCACGTTGAGCAGATTGACAAATTTATCATAGACTTCATCCAGGGCGTCGAACTGGTCCCGGAGTGTCAGGCTCTGGGAGGTCAGATCGTACGCGCGCGCCTCGGCCTTGACCTTGGGCTGCGGTGCCTCTTCGACCTGCACCTCGCCGCTGTCCATGGCATTGAGCAGGGCATCGATCTCTTCCTGGGATAGTATCTGTTCAGCCATTGATGGTCCTGTTATTGGACGACGAATTCAGTAAAAAAGATGGTCGTGACCGTACCTTTTTTCAATACGGTGTTGATTTTGGCGATCAGCTCGTCGCGCAGGGCCGTCTTGCCTTCGGTCGTGCTGATATCCGCATACTGCTTGCTGGGCAGGATCATGAGAATCGTGTCGCGCAGTTGGGACAGCCGCTTTGGTATTTCGTCCAGCACTTCGGGCCCACTGAGCTCAAACTCCATGGTGATGCGCAGGTAGCGCTTGCCGCCCTGATCGGCCAGATTGACGATCAGGGTGTCCATCTTATAGGTCGGCTTGATCGCTTCTTCTTCCTCTTTGGCGGCATGACCCTTGTCATCTTTACTGCTGCTGCTTTGGATCTGGGCGATGCTGGCGTTCATTTTTTGCCACATCATGAAAAAGCCGCCGCCCATCATCCCCACAAAGAGCACGACCCCGCCCAACGCCATAATCATTACTTTCTTGGACATCTTGTGTTCCTCCAATCGATCCTATCCCTTATCATCCGTTCCCTAAGCGTCCGGTCCGGATGCGTCCACTTGACCTAATATGATATCCACACGCCGATTCGCGGCGCGGTGGGCTTCGCTGTCATTGGGTACCCGCGGCCTGAAAGAGCCATATCCGGCGGCCGAAAAAAAGGAGGCCGGGATACCGCCCTGGTCGATAAAGAAGTTCACTACGCCGATGGCCCGCGCCGTGGAAAGTTCCCAATTGCTCGGGTAGCGCGAAGTGGCGATGGGCCGGTCGTCCGTATGGCCTTCGATACGCACGTGTCGTTGCATGGGTTTGATGACCGCGCTGATGCTTTCCAGCAGCCGCAAGCCATCCTCGGTGAGGGCGGCGCTGCCGGATTGGAACAGCAACTGGTCGTTCAGGGTCAGGCGAATCCCCTTGGGGGTGTATTCCGCCTCCAGTCCCTGAGTGCGGGTCAACTCCTGGAAGTTCGCGGGTGGATCCCCGACCGGCGGTTCTACTTCGGGCCGGTCGGCGACCTCGCCCTGACGGTCGCTAATCAGCCCTTCAGAGCTATGGCGACCTTCATTCAAGACACCCATGGCGCTTTGCAAACCGTTTTGAAAATTGTGGAACCGTTGCGAATCCAAACTTCCCATGGCAAAGAGCAATACAAAAAAGACCATCAAGAGGGTCATCAGGTCATTAAAAGTGGTCATCCAGGCCATGGGTTGACCTTGCCCTTCCTGGTGTACTTCTCTGCTCGTTCGGGGGGTCATGGTTCGGCTTTCACTATCCTTCAATGTTGAAGATAAAATCCACCCGCCGATTCATGGCGCGATGGTCGGGTGAATCATTGGCTGCTACCGGCTGAAATTCGGCGAAACCCACCGCAGAGAGCCGCTCGGGTGCGATCTCTGGAGTTTGGATCAGATAGCGCAGCACCGATATGGCCCGGGCTGTGGACAACTCCCAGTTGGACGGGAAGGTATCGGTACGAATGGGCTGGTTGTCCGTATGGCCTTGGATTTCCACCGGCGCGTCGATGTGAGCGATCAAACGTCCGATCTTTTCCATGCGCGGATAAGCATCAGCGGAAAAGCGCGCCTGGCCGCTTTCAAAAAGCAGCGTGTCGGTCAAGGTCATCACGACCCCCTTGGGGGTGCGTTGCAGCAGGATCTGATCGAGCCCCTCTTCACCGCTGACCCGGCGCACCTGCTCGAACAGTTGCGCGGCAAGATCCTCGCGGGGTAGCGATTGAACGCCGCCGTCCAGCAATATATCCCCAGACTCTATGCTCGATCCGTGTTCCAAGACATTGACGGCATTTGAGAAGGAGCTGACAAAACGGGTGATTTTGGATGACTCCGGTGATGCAAACGAGGTCAGCAAGATAAAGAAGCAGAGCATTAGCATAACGAAGCCCGCGTAAGTCACTTGCCAACCGCTGGTTTGGATCTCTCCAGAGGGTCTGCGGACCGTTGTCCATTTAGATAGTCGCGACGCCATCGCGCACCTCGTTTTCATGGGCCATGCGGGCCGTGGGCGAAAGAAAAGCCCTGAGCTTTTCCGCCACGATGCGATGGTTGTCTCCGGCCTGGATCGCCAAAATGCCGTGCATTACCATCTGCTTGGTCAGGATCTCCTGTTTGCTGCGCACGCGCAATTTTCCGGCGATGGGAAGAAACAACAAATAGGCCAGAACCGTGCCGTAAAAGGTGGTCAACAGCGCCACGGCCATGGGTGCGCCGATGGCCGACGGGTCCTTCATGAGCATAAGCATCTGGACCAATCCGATGATGGTGCCCAGCATGCCCACCGCGGGCGCGAAGGTGCCCATGGTGGTGTAGATTTCAGCGCCTAAGCGATGACGCTCTTCCAGCCACATGATCTCGGTGCCCAACACTTCGGCGATGGCGTCTGCCTCCATGCCGTCCACGGCCATCTGCATGCCACGGCGCATGAAGGGGTCATCGATCTCCTTGATATGCTTCTCGAAAGCCAGAATGCCCTCCCGGCGTGCGGTTTTGGCAAATTCAATCATGATGGGAATCAGGCTGAGCGGATTGGGTGTGCGGTACCTGAAGGCGTTCTTGGTGACGTTGAACATGCTGACCACATCCGAGAGCGGGTAGTTGATCAGCGTGGCGCCCATGGTGCCGCCGAAGACGATCATCAAAGAAGGATAGTTGATGAACCAGGCTCCAGACCCACCCATCAAAATGGAGACCAAAACCAACCCGCTGGCGACGATGATCCCAAGTAGCGTGGCTAAATCCAAGAAGCCCTCCGAGTATCCGTTGGCCCGTTTTTCCGTTTGCCCGAGGCGATGAGCCGCGGCTACAAACTTGCGAACAATCGGTAGAATAGCATGGAATGTGCCATGCCCCGGTCAAGCGGATGTGATGGGGCCGCCTTAAGGCATTCCCTGGTTATCATTTAGATATCATTAGATGAATTGGGTTGGCGCTTGGGACGTACGATGGAAAGTAAAACGTATTGTATTCTTCCCGAGGTAGGCCGTGCCGTCAAATTTCATCGGTGGCAGTCAAGGCTTTGACAGCGGATCGGTGAAGAATATTTTCATTGGCCTCATGCAGGAAAAGGCGCTCCCTTGCCTGTCGGCTCGGGAGCGCCCTCAAATATCGACACAATCAATCAATTGATCCGGACTTATCGTTTGATATTGATCAGTTCGGAAAGTACTTCGTCGCTGGTGGTGATCACCTTGGAGTTGGCCTGAAACGCGCGCTGGGTGGTGATCAGAGCCACGAACTCCTGGGCCAGGTCCACGTTGGACATCTCCAGGCTGCTGGGCGCGATGGCGCCCACACCGGCCGTGTTGGGAACGGTGATGACCGGCTGGCCGGAAGCCAGGGAGGAGCTGTACAGGTTGCTGCCCTGCTTGGCCAGTCCCGCATAGCTGGCAAAATCGGCTACGGCGATCTGGGCGAAGGGGCTCATGGTGCCATTGGAGTACAAGGCGGTGAAGATGCCGTCCTCATCTACGGATATGCCTTGCAGCATGCCGCTGGGATAGCCATCCTGTGTCTGGGAGGTTTTGACCGATGTGCCGGCGTAACCGGTGACCGAGCCATCGGAAGCGCCCGCGGCATCAACCAGGACCCAATCGACGGCCAGATCGTTGCCCAAAAGACCGGTGACGGCGATGGTTGGATTGGCGGCCGGCGCGGTCAGCACGCCATTGGCATCGAAGGTCATCGTGGCGGGTGCCGCGGCCGCCGGCGTGGCCGTGCCCACGGAGGGCGCTACATACCACTCCCAGGTTCCCGCACCCGTATTTTCAAAATTAAAATTGAGTTCCACCGAGTTTCCCAGCGAGTCATAAACCGAAATGGTGGTGTCATAGGTATCACCGACAGCGGCGCCGACGTCTAGGTTTAGTCCCATGGTCAGCTCCGTAGTAGCCGAAGGGGTGCTGATGCCATTGGGCAGTGTGATGGTCGCCAGTGCGCCCATGTTGCCGGCGGCATCGATGGAATATCCCTGGACCTCCAGCCCGTCCGAGTTCACTAGCAAGTTGTCGCCGTTGAACTCAAATTGCCCGGCACGGGTATAATACTGCCCGTTGTTGGCCGTGTTGCGAACGATGAACATGCCCTGGCCATTGATGGCCAGGTCGGTCACCGTGTTGGTGGTCTCCATGGTGCCGGAGTTCCAGTTGGCGGCCGTACCGCTCATGGTCACGCCGCGGCCGACCTGCATCCGGCTCTGACCCAACGTGGCGTTGAACACATTGGAAAATTCGACCCGGGAAGTTTTGAATCCGGTGGTGTTGACGTTGGCGATGTTGTCGCCGATCACGGCCATGGCGCTGGTCTGGGCCTTTAAGCCGGAAATGCCTGAATATAAAGATCCGATCATAGTTAAACCCCCTTTTCGAGATGCGTTTTCTTTTTACGATTTCAGCATTTTTGTATTAGCGGAACAATTCTATTCTAAGATGATAAATTTCCATAACTTTCTACTTTTTTACTCTTCCGTCGTCAGCACGTTGACGACGTTGCCCATGGCGATCTCCCGGCTGCCGCATTGCAGGTAGGCGACGCCGTTCAGGAAGTGGACCCCGGTCACCGTACCCGACACAAACTGGGTCACGGGCACGGAATTGCCCAGTTCATTCACGGCCTCGACATCAAAGGTATACGTTCCCGACGGAGCCTGGCCGCCCAAATAGTCCCGGCCGTCCCACGACACGCTGTTCTGGCCGGCCGGCAGGGCGCCGGTTTCGATCTGGCGTATAAAGTTGCCTTGCCGGTCATAAACTCGCAGATAACTTCCCTCGGCGGCGGTATCCAAAGAGAATTGCAGACTCTGGCTTTGTCCGTTCTGCACGTCGATGGTGTCGCCGATGGCGGTGATGGTTTTACCGATAAAACTGACCGCCTGGCCATTGGTCAGCACCGATTGGGAGGTGCCGATGGTCCCCAATGTGGTGTTGATGTTCTGCAACTGCTCCAGTGAGCTGAACTGGGCCAGTTGGGCGGTAAAGGCCGTGCTGTCCATCGGGTTCAGCGGATCCTGGGACTGCAGTTGGGATACCAGCAGGCGCAGGAAGTCATCCTTGCCCATGATATCTTTTTTGGCGGCCGCCGCGGTTTGGGCCCCTTTCGAGGCCACCTGATCCAACCCATAGATTGCCATGTTGTGTTTACTCCTATCTTTCGAGGACTTGTCCGTTAAGCGAAGAAATCAACTGCGCTTCTGTCGCCATAGGCTCGCTTGGGCGCCGCGGAGCCATCGACAGTGACGTTTTCTTCGGTGAGCGGAAGGTCACTGTCACGGGAAGCGCCCTGGCGATGCCCGCGATCCTGGGGTTGCCGAAAAGCCGCTTGCTGCTGGCCATCGCGCCATTGATCGTCATCCTGGGCGACATAGACATCGAACTTCTGGATTTGCAGCCCATGCTGCTGCAATTCGGCTTTGAGCACATGCAGGTTTTGTTCGATGATCCCCTTGACCGTCTGGTTTTCCGCTGTCATGCGCACCATGATCTGCTGGTTTTCAGCCACCACCTCCATGCGCAGGTTTCCCAGAAACTCCGGTTTGAGTTTGATCTGCATGGAAGAAGTCCGGCCATCGCTATGCAAGGTCATGCGCTGGACAACCTGACGGATCACATCGCTTTGCATCTCTTTGGAGGCCGGTTGTGCTTCCGCGCTCTCTTTGGCCCGTTGCACCGGCCGGGTTTCCGCTGCACTCAGCCGGGTGTCGACGGACTGGAGGGGTTCGCTGGAGGCCGATGCAGACGGAGGCGTGGCAGTGGCAACCTTTGTCTCGGCCTTGGCCTGGACGTCAGCGTTGCCCACCTGTGCATCCCCCTTGCTTATCGGGCGTTGATTGGCCAAGGCCTTATCGATGGATGCCCCCATATCTACAGAGTCGCTCTTGGCCGTCGACGCCGCTGTTTTGGACACCGCAACCTGGGCTGCTTTGGGGGCTGCGCCTGGAGCCTTGGGCACAGCGGGCATTCTTTGTGCCGAACCACCCAGGTGTTTCTCAATCTCTTGGGTAAGAGGTGTTTTAATGGTGGTGGTATTTTCAGACACCTGTGATGCGATCTCGTTGGCTGATACCGGTTTGGTCGCATCCGCTTTGAGAGCCATTGCCGGAATGGAGGCTGGCGATGGTTCTTCCGATGCGCCCCCCTTTTGTTCGGCGAAGGCCCGCGCTAAGAAGGTGGCGGATGCGTCCTTCACGGGTGTCAGCGGTTGCGCTCCGTCGAGATCCTTTTCACCGGCCGCGAACAGCGCATCCAACTTTGCTTGGGCGGTCTGGCCGGGTGTTTGCTCTCCTTCGGCCGGGAGCCCATCAAGGGCGGTTTGCTTTGGTTCTAGCGCGTTCCCGGCGGCTGCTTGGGGCTGTGCATTCTGGGCCAGGATCTGCTGAAGCTTCATTTGAAAAAGAGTGGCGGCGTCGCCACCTTCCTGGGAAGCGCCTTGCAGCAGTTTGAGCATGGGGTTGCCGGTCGCGTCCACTTGGGTCAAGTCGATCAGCGGCACCCACTCTTTGCTCTGCCCCTCCGTGCACACCCGATCGAACTGTTTGAGCGATTGGCTCAATTGCTCGGCCGGCATGCTCATGAGGGCCGCCATGACATCGGCGAATCCATTGCTGTCCGCGCCACTGTCGCTATCGCATTCTCCGGGCATTTTTATGGCCACCTTCTGAAGGCCGGCACCCTGCCCCATGCCCTTGGGGAGAACCTCAAAAAATTTCATCTGGCATTGCATCGCTTTTTCCTCTATTCCTGTTTAAGCGTATATCGATTGATGGCCATTTCGCTGATGAATTTCTGCTCTTCGCTATTGAGCTCGGCCAGAAATGCTTGCTCGCCCTTTTCCTTGAGCCGGTCCAGCGCCTTGCGTCTTTTCATGGCCGCCAACAAAGCATCGCGTGCGTCGGCGCAAACCTTTTCGGCGTTCTGGACCTTGCTATGGTGCAGGACAATCTCGCCAGCCAAGCGCTGCAAATAACTCCGATACATGGAAGCTCGGCCCGCGGTCTCTTCTCCGCTTTGACGTGTTTTTCTGAAGTCGCCTTCGATTTTCTGCCGCATGGCGATATGCTCATTCAAAACAGTACGGACTTGCTCCTCAACCCTTTGGGCATCGGCCAACTCTTTTTGGAGCCGCTCTTCTTCGAATTCACGGAAGCGGCGCAGTGCTTCGAGTTTGAATTGATACGCCATGGCCTATTACCTGTTGTTCATTATCTTTTCCAACTGTTGCAAACTCTGTTCAAACGTCACGATTTCACCGATGTCCTGGCGCAAATAGCCGTTGATCTGCTCGATCTTGGCGATGGCGCGATCGATGGCCGGATTGCTGCCGGCCACATAGGCGCCAATATTGATCAGGTCTTCGGACTTGCGATAGGTGGCCAGCATCTCTTTGAGACGGCCGGCATTGTGCTTGTGCTGGAGGGTAGCGATGTCCTCCATCACCCGGCTGATGCTGCGCAATACGTCGATGGCCGGGTAGTGATTTTGATGGGCCAGGTCGCGGCTCAGGACAATATGCCCATCCAGGATGGAACGCGCGGCATCGGCGATGGGTTCGTTCATGTCATCCCCCTCCACCAGGACGGTGTACAGCCCGGTGATGGATCCGGAATGATCCGATGTGCCGGCCCGTTCCAATAATTTTGGCAACAGTGTAAAGACCGAGGGCGTGTAGCCTTTGGTGGTGGGCGGCTCACCCAGGGCCAGGCCGATTTCCCGCTGGGCCATGGCAAAACGGGTCAGAGAATCCATCATCAGGTTGACGGTCAGGCCCTTGTCCCGGAAATATTCCGCGATGGCCGTGGCCACGAAAGCGCCGCGCACCCGGACCAGCGGAAGATGGTCCGATGTGGCCACCACAACCACCGATTTTTTAAGTCCTGCGTCGCCCAGCTCTTTTTCGATAAATTCGTTCAATTCACGACCGCGCTCGCCGATCAGTGCGATCACATTCACGTCGGCGTTGCTCTCCCGGGCGATCATGCCCATGAGCACGCTTTTGCCGACGCCCGATCCGGCGAAAATCCCCATGCGCTGACCGCAGCCGACGGTGAGCAACCCGTTGATCGCCCGCACCCCGAGATCCAGAGGGGTCCGGATGCGTTGCCGCAACAATGGGTTGATGGGCTTGGCATAGATGGGATATTCGATCTCGGTTTCCAGCGGCCCGCGGCCGTCGATGGGATTTCCCAGACCGTCAATAATCCGTCCAAGCAATTTCGTTCCGACCGCGACACTGGCTTTCTCCTGGCGGGCCACCACCCGGCTGCCCGGACCGATGGTGCGGATATCCTCCAGAGGCATCATCAAGACCGTTCGGTCGCGAAAACCGAGCACCTCGGCGGTCACCGGTCGTCCCTGCTCGCTGCCTTGGATGTCGCAAATCGTTCCCATCTGGGCCATGGGGCCGTTGGCCTCCACCACAAGGCCGACGACTTTGGTGACATGCCCGTAGGTTTTAATGGGCACGGCGGTTTTGACCCTCTGGCTGTAATGGTCCAGCGTCAGAGAGTTCTCTTCGGATCGGAGCACGGCGGCTTTGGACTCAGTGAGGCCGGCGGCGAGGTTACCGGCAATGGAGGCCAGCTGCTGGTCGATACGCGCATCGATGACACCGAAGTCCGTTTCGATGAGACAACCGCCCCTGCTGAGCGCAGGGTCCGCGCTGATTTGGATTTGATCCCAGGCGTCGGCATCCGGTATCTTGGATTCCAATATTTTACGTATGGTTTCGCAATCAGCTGGATTGGCCTTGATTTTAAGACGCTCCTGGCCGACGGCCATATCCAAAGCTTTGGCGGTGATAACGTCGGCCAACTCCGGGCGCTGGCCAATTTCAAACTGGATGATGTCCCGCGCAAGCGCCAGGGCGATGCGCACGGTATCTTCTTCGCAAAGGGCTCGCATCTTGGTTTGATGGGCTTGCAGCGATTCCCTGGCCTGGGACAACAACGCGCCGAGCGGCTGAGACTTGGCCTTCTCGGAGACCAAGTTCTCATCGCGTCCTTGAACAAAACCCTCTTCGAAAGCCCGGCTTTCAACGCAGCTTATTTTTTGCCCGATGGTTTCGGGTTGGCCGTCCGGCCCGCTGGCGCCATCGCCAGCGGATGCCTGGAGATGCTGCAATTTCGGGAAACAATAGGCGCTATAGTTGTTTTTGTCGGTCATTATCCCACAAACTCTTCCCCGCCTCGGCCGGTAATGATCAGCTCGCCTTTGCGTTCCATCTCCTGGACGATGCGCGTGATTTTTTGCTGGGCGTCGGTCACGTCCTTCATGCGGACCGCGCCGCTGACCTCCATTTCTTCCTTGAGGATGTCAGCAGCGCGTTGCGACATGTTGCGGAAAATCTTCTGCTTAACCTCGTCGGAAGAGGCTTTCAAGGCCGTGGCCAACTCCTGGGACTCCACACTGCGCAACACTTTCTGCAACCCCTTGTCGTCCACCAGGACAATATCTTCGAAGACAAACATCATCTGCTTGATCTCTTCGGCCATATCCGCGTCGCTCTCTTCGATTTGGTCGATGATCTGCTCCACGATGGTACCGTCGATCTGGTTGAGCAGTTCGGCCAGACGGGAGACGCCGCCGGCTTCCTGGGTGGAGACGTGATCCTTGTTTTTCAAGATTTCTTCAAATACCTTATCGACCTCTTTGACCATGCCGCCTAGAACCTTGTTGAGGTTGGCGATGCGTAAAGCCACATCGGCCATGACCGGCTCGGGCAGCCGGCTCAGAATATCGCTAGCCACGCTGGCATCCAGGTGGACCAATATTAATGCAATGGTTTGGGGGTGTTCGTCTTTTATCAGTTGGATCAACTGATTGGGTTCAATATTCTGAATCGCCTCGAGGGTCGTCTTCTGGGCGCCTTTTTTACTCTCTTTGGGAGCCTCGGTCTCCGGCTGGGGCGCCGCGCTCTGATTGGTGATCTGCAAAGGGATGCCCGTGGTTTCGATAAACTCCCGGGCTACGCGGTCCACCAGGCTTGGCGGCAGCGCCCCTAATCTGGATTGCAATCGGATCACCAGTTGCCGCTCCTCTTCCGAAAAATGACTGAGGATGGCGCGTGCCGCATCCGGGCCCACGGCCCTGGTTAAAATCGCCACTTTTACGGAACCGGTCAGTTGTTTGGCATCCATGTCCGCTTCGTTCTCACTCTCGCATCAATTGAATCCGATAGAATACCGCTTTATATCCTATGTTTCTTTCAGCCACTGCTGCATCAAGCGGCTCGAATCATCCTGATTGGATGTAATCATTTGGGCCGCCTGCTTCACATAGTTGCCCGATGGACCCTGGGCGGCATACTGGCTTTCGATTTCAGACAGGGTCCGGGGCAGATGTTCCAACAACTCCACATCTTCCCATGCCGTATCGGTCAGCCAGCGGATCAGCGGCCGGATGACATACATGAAGGTGAATAGGATAAAGATTCCCGCCGCCAGGTATTTAAAAATACCGCCGTACGCCTTGAGGTTATCGAGCCACTGAAAGCGGCCGGTCGCAGGTTCAGCCAGGAGTTTGTCCGTATTGAAAGGAATATTGGCGACTTCCACCTTGTCTCCACGGGTGTCGTCAAAACTGATCGCCCGTTTGACGATGTTCTCGAAAGTAGCCATCTCTTCGGCGCTGCGCGGAACATATTGGGTTTCCTGGATCGGCGCTTCCGCTGTGCCCGCGGTAACGGTCTTATAGGTGCCGTCCACGATCACCGCCACGGAGAGTCGTTGCAGGTTGCCCACCGGCATGATTTTTCGGCTGGTAGTTTTTCCGATTTCATAGTTGCGGGTGCTGTCTTCTTTCTTGAAGCCTTTGGGCGAAGTCGCCTGCACGCTGGAGGTCCCCTGGGGTTGAGTGATGTTGCTGGCCAATCCCGGAATGCCCATGGGGCCGCCGTCGGACTGGGAAGAGGTTTCGTTGAGCATCTGCTCGCTGCGCACCACATGGCTTTCCGGAAGATAGAGTTCTTCGGTTTTTTCCTGTTGGACAAAATCGAGATCACAGGCAACGCGCACGATGGCCTTGTCCTGGCCCAGCACCGATTCGAGCATACTGAGAATTTGCTTTTCCAAGGCGCGCTCTTTGCGCTGCTGAAAATCCAAATGATCGGCGCTCAGTTTAGAGCCCGTGGCCTGGTCCTCGAATCCGGCCAGCATTTTACCTTTCTGATCGACGACGGTCACTTTGTCGGGCGCCAGGCGCGGTACGCTGGAAGATACCAAATGGACAATGCCCTGAACCTGTTCTTCGCTCAACCACCGGCCATGGCGCAATTTGAGGATGACCGATGCCGATGCCGGCTCCTGGTCTTCGATGAAAAGCGAGCGCTGGGACATGACGATGTGGATTCGGGAGCTCTCCACTTCGGACAATCCGTTGATGGTGCGGCTCAGCTCGCCTTGCAAGGCGCGCTGATAGTTGACGTTCTGCACGAACTCGGTCATGCCCAGCTTGGCATTGTCGAATACTTCAAAGCCCATGCCGCTTTTGGGCAGTCCCACGGAAGCCAGATCCATACGCACCTCGTACAGATGCTCCCGGGGAATCTGGATGGTAGCGCCATCATTGGACAAGCGGTAGTCGATCTTTTTCTCCCGAAGGATGGCTACCACTTCACCGGCATCTTCGAGAGCCATATTGCTGTACAATGGAACAAAGTCGGCGCGTCCGGACCAACTGATCAGCACGACAATCCCTGCCACGGTCATCGCCGCCAATAAAAACAGAGCCATCATTTTACCGGCTGACATGGTTTGAACGATGGCTCTTAACTGTTTGAGTATTTCTACAATCGAGTTGGGCATGGTCATTTCTCTTATTGCGTTAATGCGCCATAGACTTAACTATCGAACAAACTAGAACTGCATCCGCTTGACTTCATCATACGCCGCGATGACCTTGTTGCGCACTTCCATCACCAAATCCAAGGCGATACCTGCTTTTTGCATGGTGATCATGGTGCCGTGAATGTCGTTGCTCTGGCCGGTGATCAGCTTTTGGGCGGCTGAATCGGATGTTTCCTGCATCTGATTAACTTCTGCCAGCGAGCGCGTAAGCCATTGGCCGAATGTGCCCTCTGGGGCATCCGGATGCTTTGGTGTGCCCTTGACTTCCGGACTGACACCGATGGTACCGATGGGAGCGATGTTGGATTCAAGCATGCTTACCGTCCTATTTCCATGGCATCGGCGGCCATCTCTTTGGTGGCTCTGATCGCCGTCACGTTGGCTTCGTAGCTGCGGCTGGCCGAGATCATGTTGACCATCTCTTCCACCACATTGACATTGGGCAGCGTAATGTACCCGTCCGCATCGGCATCCGGATGACCTGGCTCGAATTTTTGGATGGGGGCTCTCTGGTCGTCACGAATTTCCGTCACCTGGACTTCGATGTTTTGGGGGTCCAAACGCCGGGACAACGCATCGCTGAAGCTGGGTTGTTGGGGATTAGCGGCAAAAACAGCGTCTTTGCGTTTATAGGGTCCCCCTTCCGGGGTTCGCGTGGTGTTGATGTTGGCAAGGTTGCTCGATATCAGATTCATGCGCAACCGTTGCGCACTCAAGCCGCTGGCACTGGTTTGCAGGGCGTCAAGAAAACTCATGGCTAACCTTTACCTCCCTGTATGATACTGCGTAGTCTCTGGAACTTTTTGGCCAATATTTGGGTCGATGCCTTGTAGTGCAGTTGGTTCTCGGCCAAGGCGGACATCTCACGATCCATGTCCACCGTATTGCCGTCGCCCCTCAACGTAACTTGGGTAGACAAATTCAACACCTGGGGTCGAACCGACTGTTCCGAAGGCCCGCCCGCGGGCAGATGGCCTGGATCGGTTTGGCGCAGCTGGATCGGTCTGTTCGGGCTGTTTGTGGTCGCCTCTTTGGCAAGGGCCTCGTCCACCAGCATGTCAAAGGCTTTGTAGTTGGGGGTATCGGCATTGGCGATATTGGACAGGATCAGTTCATGCCGGCGCGCGCGCAGATTGAGGGCCTTTTCGGCACAATCGATGGTTCGGTCAAAAATGCTCTTGGTATCCATTGCCTATGATCCTCCTGTGACACCGGTCAATTGAGCAAATAGCGTACCAGGGCGATGCGGCTTGGTCCCCAACTATACATTCAATTGAATTTGCTGATTATTATTTTGCAGTAATCCGAATAGAGGTGCATGCGCCGGCGTCATTGGACCGTCGGCCGCGGTAAAGATTGCCTACCGGCGGCGTCATCTGCCCTGCGCCGCGGCGGGCGGGTCTTCTTCGTTTTGACGGTATTCGCGCAGTTTATTGCGCAGGGTGCGGATACTGATGCCGAGCATTTCGGCGGCATGGGTGCGGTTTTGGTGGACGTGATGCAATGTCTGATCGATCAAGCGCTCTTCCAATTCTTTCACCGTCATCCCGACCAATCGGGCGGCCGACGGCGAAGGACCGCCAGTCGTTTCCGCGTCCAGCAGTAAAAGCTCCGGCCCCATGAGTGGGCCGTTGCGGATCAGCATGGCGCGCTCGACTGTGTTTTCCAGTTCACGCACATTGCCGGGCCATGCCCATGTGGTGATCCTCTCCAGTGCTGCCGCATCGAAGTGGGGTAACGACGGGTCGCCGGGTGGGTTGAATTTTCTCACGAAGTGATCGATCAAAAGTGCGATGTCCTGGGGGCGATCCCGTAACGGCGGAATGGTCAGGGGTATGATCCGCAGGCGGTAATAGAGGTCCTTGCGGAATTGACCTGCATTGACCATTGCGGTCAGATCGCGATTGGTGGTGGCGATAACGCGCACATCGACGGGAACAGGGCTTTGGCCACCGATACGATCCACCTCTTTCTCCTGGAGGACCCTCAACAGTTTGGCTTGCAGCGCCAAAGGCAACTCGCTGATTTCATCCAGCAGCAGCGTACCGTTTTGAGCAAGTTCAAATTTGCCTGTTTTGCGTTGGACTGCGCCGGTAAACGCTCCCCGTTCATAGCCGAACAGTTCGCTTTCGGCCAAATTATCAGGCAAAGCGGCGCAGTTCATGGCCACAAACGGCTGTTGGGCCCGTCCGCTATGGGAATGGATGAAGCGGGCCAGGAGTTCTTTGCCTGTGCCACTTTCTCCTTGAATCAATACTGTGGCCGAAGACGGGGCGATGCGTTGGGCCATTTCCAGCAGTTGCCGCATATTGGGCGCCTGGGTGACGATGCCCGGGCGTGCCGGTCTCATCACCGCCTTGTCTGCATTTTTGCCTTTTGTGCGTGATATCTTCTCTATGCTTTTATGCAGCAAATCATCATCATCCGACACAAGCAAATATTCCACTACTCCCAAACGAATGGCCTCAACAGCGCTATGCACCGTGCCCTTTTCGGCGATCATAACAACCGGCGCACCGATGCTATGCTTTTTCAGATAGGCCATCAGTTCAAGGCCGGACCATCGCGGCAGCGGATCGCCGGCAATAATCAAATCGAAGGGCTGGCCTGAAAATTCCGCCGCAAGCTCCTGCTCCGGCAGCAGGCGGCGCACCTTATGCCCGCATTGGGACAGAGATCCGCCGAACCGTTGATAAATCCGGTCATGTGCTTCGATGATTACGATAGCGGCCTTGTCCATCCGTATCTCCAGAGGTTTTCTTGGGCATGATCGAAAATGGCAATAAGCATGCCAGCGATTCAGCCATGCCGGTGGCACTGGACGATTGATGACAACCCTTCGGGATTGGTAGATATATATTTTTTTAAGATACGAGCGGTAAATGCATTGCTGCCCGTGATTCCGGTTAGGTGTTATCGGCAGGATGATAGATGTCACTTTGTTGACGCGTTTTACTGGATGGCTTAGAAAAA
>JBAQGR010000389.1:0-8939 GCA_049287895.1 Desulfatitalea sp. | reverse complement strand
TCACGCGCGGCGGCTTTTTGCCGTCGCCGTGAAAGCAAATGTTCGATTACACGCTTTTATTTCGGAGAAATAATTTTGACCGTTGGAAAATAGGTCAGATACCTTTTAGTGTCTCGTGTAATTAATTCGAGGCCTAATACAGCAGCCTGCGCACCGATAAAAAAGTCTGGTAAAGGGGAATTCTTAACACCTTTGCTCCTTTTATATTTTAAGAAGGCTTTGCCGGCAAGAAAAAGAGCTTCTTTAGGGATTTCCAACATCTGAAACCCGCCTTTTAAAAGAACCGTTTCCAATTCCTCAATCTTTTTGAACCCAATGGAAATTTCAGTATAGATGATCGGGTTAATATAGAGGGGAGTATGAACGGAATATTCAGATAGCACAGCCTCCGACCATTCAGCCCAATTAGGATCATCAAGGAAAATATCCAGGATGATATTCGAATCGACGAGAATCCCTTTCATTTATCGTCTCTTGTGAGAGCCATTATTTCGTCTGTGGTCATTTTGACAGTTGCAACACCGCGGAGCTTGTTAAACTTACGGGTGGCACGTGCCGTTCCTTTCCGTTTTACCAAAAAAACTCGATCCCCTTCTTGTAAAAACTCGACCTCTGTATTTGGTGTAATTCCCAATCTTTCTCGGATGCTAATTGGTATCGTAACTTGTCCCTTAGTTGTCACTCTCATTTTTTACCCTCCAGTATTATGTAATAATGGTAAGAGTAATACAATTTTTAAGGTAAATCAAATAAATTTTATCGAACGCTCCGGCTGTGCATACCTGATTGATATCCCACCCTTATTTTGCATGTGCCTTTTCGGCGACCGGAAATGATGGATAGATCGTCAGTGAGCGCCCGACCTGTTTGCGCTTTCATGGGTAGATGGGAACAAAGGATGGGCGCCGATCAACAATGCCACTTTGTTTGGAATCGATTGTATTTACGAATATTGCAACTGCCAGTCAAAAGCAAGGGCCAAGTTCGGATGAATCCGGCGCTTAATGGCTGGGTTCAGGCAAGGAAAGCGATCCGGCCGCCGGCAGAATGCCGGCGGCCTTTGTGGATGTTGGCTGTTGAAACAGATCGCGCGGGGCAGACTACTTCTGCAGGTACTCCAGGGTAATGGTGACCGTCCGGTTCAGGGCGCGGCCTTCGGGCGCGGTGTTGTCGTAGAGCGGCGTATTGGGGCCGACGCCCTGTACTTCCAGGCGCGAGGCCGTGTTGGCCGCTACCTGGAGAACGGACTTCTGGACGGCCTTGGCCCGACGCTCAGACAGCTGGATATTGTACGCTTCGCTGCCGATGGTGTCGGTGTGTCCCGTGACCGAGACGGATGCTTCGGGCAATTGCTGCATGCGCGCGATGATGCGTTCGACGATTTCCTGGTTGCGCGCCTTGATGGCATCGCTGTCGTAGTCGAAGAGGATCAGGGCATACTGCTCCTTGACTTTGTAACCCTGGACCTGGGTCATCTGCTCGGTGCGTTTCACATAGTGGACCGGCAGGCTGGCCGGCTCCGGGCTGTTCAGTGTGTTGGCCTCCGTGTCCGTGGCCTGGAGCTGCATGGCGACCTTGTCGCAAGTGGCAATCTCCTCAAGCAGGGTGGCTTCCAGAGGAACGGCCCATTCGGTAGGAAGATTGCCCTGGCCTTTGAGGGTGTGGATCTCTTTGTCCTTGCAGCGCAGGCTGAGCCGCCAGTCGGCGATGCCCGCCTCTGATTGGACTTGCTGCAGGATGCGCAACGGGTTCGTGCCCGCGGCTTTCTGAATATAGGCGCTGTCCACGGTATCCAGGATGGCCGCCTGGTCCGCGAGGATCTCCACGCGCTGGTTTTCGGCCTGACCCTCGGCAATGCGGCTGGTGCTCGGTTTTTCGGGAAGATTGCGCGCCTCGAGGGTCATGCGCTTGGGATCGATGGCCCACACATTGCTCAGATAGGAGCGCACGGTTTCCGCGCGGCTCTGGGAGAGATCTTTGCGCCCCTTTTCAGCGCCCGTGTTGGCGTTGCACCCCACCAGCCGGAGGGTCGCCTCGGGGTGGCGTTGCATCCGGTTGCCGATGATGTTGAGCACGTGGTGGTGCTTTTCCAATGCGCCCCTGAGCTTCTTTTCATCGAAACCAACGGTTTCGCTTTGGTTTTTGAAAAGCAGGTAGCGATCGCTCAGGTCGCTTTGACCGGTGGCGAAGTAGATTTGATTGAGCAGTGGAGAACTATCGATGGTGGTGACCTCTTCGATGGTCAGCTCGGGGGCCGCAAAGGCCACGGTTCCTATGGGCGGCTCTGTGAAGCGGTAGGCGACGATGTAGCGGTGCAGCATGGTGGAGGCAAAGGCCTCGAAGATCGGCAGCAGCTCGGCGGCTGATCCGGCCTTCCAGATACGGCCGCTGTGGCTGGAGGCCAGGTGGCTCAGAAACATGTCCATCGCCGGTGTGGGCATGTAGTCCACGGCAAAGGCCGAAAAGTTGGCGATGCCTTGGGCAGCCCCTTCGACGTCGTTTTTATTGACCGTGGAGTTTAGATCTTCGCCGTCGGACAAGACCACCAGGAACTTATATTGGCTTTCGGGCAGCTGGCGCGCGGCATCCAGCCCGACCATCAACGCGTCCATCAGGTAGGTGCCTTCGGTCAAACCGCTGCTCAAGCTCTGGGAGAGAAAAGTGCGTAGGTATTTCACATCATTGGTTTGCAGCATCCGGGCATGCAAAGACCGGCCATTGACCGTCATGGTTTTCTTTTCGTCGAAGACCACGGCCGTGACCTGGTCGATGGGCCGCAACGTCTTGTAAAAGGCATCCAGGGCCGAGGTGAGGGGGCCCACCGCATTGCGCTGTTGCATGGACTTGGAGTTGTCCACCACCATCACGATGTTCAGCGGCACCTCCTTGCTGGTGGCCAACGGATCGACGGAAACGATTTTGGCGGTTTTAATTCCGCGGCGAATGGTAAAGTCACGGGGGGTCAGTCCTTTGATCGGTGCGTCGGTGGCATCGGTGACCGATACGAGCACTTTGCCCTCTTCCATGGCCTGATAGGTCAGTTGGGCGGCGTTTGCCGGGCCAAGGATCTCGAAGGCCGCCGGGTCGGTTTGGGCAGGGGTTTGGGCCTGGGCAGCCAGGGTGCAAGGTATGCCCACGCATAGCCAAAGCATTAACGATAATAGGATTGTTTTTCGCATTGTTCTTCTCCTTAGTAAGGGGATTCGCGGTGATGGTTCGGTCCGCTGAAAGCGCCGGCTTTGCCCGGCGCGCGTGGTTCGCATCGCGGCCCCGGAACTGGCCGCAACGCAACCGTTGAATCCTTAAAGCAATGGATGTACCATGTGTGCCGTTCGTGCGAACATCCGGCGTTGCTCCCTTGGCGCATGGCAAGAGGCAAAAGAAAGTTACCATTTTTGCGCCTGGATTTCAATATTGAATGCGGCCGTTGGGGTTTAATTCTGAGTTGCACTGGCGGATTTTGCCCGATAGGGTTCCGCTGGGTGATGGAAAAGCGGGGGATTGCTTATGCGGGACGCATTGAAGCGACTCAAAGAGCGGCATCGGCGCGGCGAGGTGGGCGGCCTATTCGCCGTTTGCTCGGCTCACCCCGTCGTGCTGGGGTGCGCCATGGAAGCCGCTCGGGCCGAGGAGGGGCCCCTGCTGGTGGAGGCCACGGCCAACCAGGTCAACCAGTTCGGCGGCTATGCGGGCCTGACCCCGGCCCGCTTCGTCGAATATGTCGGGCAATTGGCCCGCCAGGCCGGTTTGCCCGGCGAGCGGGTGCTCATCGGCGCCGATCATCTCGGGCCGCATGTCTGGAAGGGCGAGTGCGCGGCCGAGGCCCTGCAAAAAGCTGAAGAGCTGGTCCGGCAATGCATGCGGGCCGGTTTTCATAAGATCCACCTGGACACCGCTGCCGGATGCGCGGACGATGCGGGCCGGCCGCTCTCTCTGGAGCAAACCGCCCAACGCGCCGCTCGTCTCTGCCGGGCCGCGGAAGCGGCGCGAACTGACACCGGGGGGGCCGGTGGGCCGCTGTATGTCATCGGCAACGAAGTGCCGCCGCCCGGCGGGGCTCTGGAAGAGGGCGACGATCCGGTGATCACCCAACCGGATCAGTTGATGGCGGCCGTGGCGATCTATCAGCAGGCCTTTGCGCAGGCGGGCGTGGCCGCAGCCTGGCCGCGGGTGGTGGCCGTGGTCGTGCAACCCGGTGTGGATTTCGGGGACCAGCGGGCCGCGGTCTTCCGGCCGGAGCGGGCCGCCGCGCTCTCCGCGGCCCATGACCGACTGCCCGGAGGCATGACTTACGAGATCCACGCCACCGACTACCAGTCCCCGGAGGCGTTGCGGCAGATGGTGCGCGACCATTTTCTACTGCTCAAGGTCGGCCCCTGCCTGACCTTTGCCCTGCGCCGGGCACTATATGCCCTGGCCGAAATCGAAGCCTCTATGGAGAAGATTGCCGCGCCCTCGCGACTGCCCCAGGTGATGGAGCGCTTGATGACCGCACGGCCGGAGCATTGGCGCTCTCACTATACGGGCAGCGAAGCGCAGTGCCGCCATTGGCGCCACCACAGCCTCCGGGACCGCATCCGCTACTACTGGTCCGTTCCCGAAGCCGGGCAGGCCGTGGCCCAGCTGATGCGCAACCTGAGCCGGCCCCTGCCCGAGGCACTGCTGAAAGAATTGCTGCCCGATCTCTATGCGCAAATCATCCGCGAGGGGCTCGCCGCCGATCCGGCCGCCATCGTCCGCTGCGCGGTGCGCAACGCTCTGATGCCTTACGTGGCGGCGTGTCGGTGACGGAGCTCGCTAACGCACGTGTTCCAACGTTACGCCTTTATCTTCCATTTTGCTTCGGTCCCTGCCGGGGTCGCGGCAGGCCGTCGTAGGGCGGACTCTTTGATTTCCTGGTTGATCATCTCGGCCAGACGCTCGCGTCGGTAAGACTTCTGCTGCATGGGATAGATCTCCAGATAGATCCGGCGGTGCCAGTGCTGGTCCGTCGGCACAATTTTCTCAATTTGCCGCACGGCGATTTTGGAAGGCATCGGCGCCTTGCCCGAGGGAAGAGCCGCCAGGGCCTTGCGGGCCAGACCCATACTGCGCATGCCGGGGCGGATGCGCAGATAGAGCAGGGTTGTTTTTTCTTCCGCTGAACTCTCTTCCGGCTGGGCGATTGCAAAACCCACGGTAATGGTGGCGAAGGCATCCCTGCGGACCCTGGTTGGATCTTCGGTGGTAATTTGCAGCGGGAAGATTTTAAAGTCGGTCGGGATCGGCGGCTTCTTCTCATCGAGCGCAAGGGAAAGACAGTAAAGGCGCAAATACTCGCTGGCCAGTTGCGTCTCGAAAAAGTCCAGTCCGAAGGCGCGTTCGGCGCGGCGCCAGGCATCGTCCTCGACCCCTTGCTCTGGAAGCGTGACGATTGAATGGGCCGCTGGTTGTACTGCGTAGGTCGTACCTTCGCGCTGGACCTTAACTTCCAAGGGCTCGGCCCAGGCGAGATTGCCCACTTCCAAGCCCAAATGATGCTCGCAGAAGGTCTGGAAGCGCTTGCTGTAGGAGCCGGCGCTCATGGCCCAGGTGTAGCGCACCATGCGCACTATGGACCAGCGCCGGAAGAGATTCATCCAGCCGCGGTGGCTGGGTGCGTCGTAGCTTGTATCCAGCTCCCGTTCCCGATAGACTCGCTGCATAAACTGGAGCAGTCGCCGGCAGAAGAAGAATCCGGCGCGCAGCTCGTCATAGTTGATCGGCACCCACGGGATGCCGCGATGATCGAGATGGGCCTTGCGCACGGTGCGGCCCAGGTCGGGGTAGAGTTGCCAATCGAGGAACGCCAGCAGCGGGTCGCTGCGCAAGGTGTCGAGCAGGGCGCCCAGCAGGGCGTCGTGGTCGCCGGCAGGCTGCGCGGGGCCTTCCGCGTGGGGGTACCACAAATTGTTCAGTTCGGTGAAGAGCTTTTCTAAATACTCTTTACTACCTTCCGCCGACTGCTCTTCTTTAGATCGCGCCTTCTGATCCTCAAGCTTTGCCTTTTCCAGGGCCTTGGCATCGCCTTCACGCTGCACCACCTGAACCGTCGTGCCCATCACCGCGCTGACGATGTGCTGGCCCAGGGCACGATAGCTTTCGAACTGCAGCTCGTCGAACCACTGGTCGGCCGTGGATTCGTGGGGAAAACCACTGTGGCCGGCGGCATAGGTGGCGACATCCTGGGGCTCGTCGCCGGTCAGCGAGGCTTTGATGTAGAGCAGGGTGCCGTCCGACATGCCCGGATCGGTCTGGTCATAGCGGATGCGGCCTACCGCGCAGTGCCAGCGGCTCTGGCCCGTGGCCGGGTCGCGGCGCAACTGGGTCACGTCCATGTCAATGGGGATGCCGAAATCGGTGCGGCAGCGTTCGATGGCCATGCCCAGGCCACCAAACTGCATCTTGGCGTCCTCTTCCGCGTCGCAGGCCACGATATAGCGGCAGCGCCGGCGCACCAGTTCATAGATCCCCAGGTTTTCGAAATGGCCGCCGTCGGAGACATAGACGAAATCGCGGCCGGCGTCGGTCCAGCCGAGCAGTTCCAGGGCCAGAAAGAGCAACCCTGCTCTTGGCCCCTGTTTGCACCACAGTTCGCAATCGGCCACGCCCGTGTTGGGCAGCCACCACCCCAGGCGCACATTGAACACGGTCATCAAAAAGGCGATGGCCGGCGTGGTACGATAGCCCATGTTGGGGCTGACGGCCGCGCCGGAGATGGTCATGGCCTTGCCCAACGAGATTCCCCTGGTCGAGCGCTCGCCGTCCGCGTATGCATGGCTCGGGGCGTATCCGTACGGATCGTCCTGTTTCGATAGTCCTTCTCGATCGGCGGCTTTGGGGAACTCGTAGCCGCAAAAGAGCGGCGAAAAAAGAAATGCGCCGGCCTTGCGCTGCTGCCAGGCCAGCCGGGTGGTGCGCACCAGGTTGATGGCCGCGTTGACGAGCAGGTAGGGCCCGCGATAGCCGTTTTCACTCGGCAGCAGATCGGCCATGCGTACTTTGTTGTCATCCGGGTCGAAGCCGGTGAAGGGGTGGCCGCGCCGCCCGAGGTTCGAGGCGCCCAGGTAGGCGCGGACCAGGCGGTTGCCATACAAGGCGTGCAGGGAAAATGTGTTGACCCCGACTCGCCAGGACCAGACCCAAGTTAGCAGGGCTATCAGGATACCGCCTGCGAAGAAGATGATAAGGGCGCGGGGCCCTTCAATTGATAGTTGCAAAACCGTCCATTGGCCTTGCGGCAAATGCCATTTTGCACTGGAGAGGTTGTCCAGGACCGCGATGAGGATCACCAGCAAGCCGGCGATGAAAGCTATGGGCGCCACAGCCATCAATGCTTTGCGGAGCCCACGCCCAATTCCCGTGCTGGTCTCTTTGCCCGCCCGGCCCAGCCATGCGCCGCCGGCGCTGACCGCGGCCCAGACAAGCCCCAGAACCCCCTTGGGATAGCCGTGCACTTCTTCTTCCAGCCACTGGAGGGCCAGGGGTGCGCAGATGACAGCCACGGTCAGCAGGACGAAAAGAGAAGTCCATTTGCCGACGGCGGCGAAGAGCCGCGCCAGCCACTCCCGCTCCAACTCATCCAGGTCGCGGCCGGCCAGCCCAATGAAGAAGGCGGCAAAGAGGGTGTAGGCGGCAAGCATCAGCGGTGGGCCGCACATCACGGCCAGCCAGTAGGCCGCCCCCAGCCAGTCGTATTCGTTCCGCCATTGCCCAAACCAGAAACACAGCCCCCACAGCGCCAAGAAGAAAACCGCTGCGCCGCCCATGGCCGCCCCGAGCCGTTTCATACGGCTCCAAAGGTCGGTCTCCCCGGCGGAATTTCGTCCGGCGACAGAGTACCCCAAAAGGCCGGTGCAGCAAACGATGGCCAAAGCGCTCCCAAAAGCAGAGATGGTTTTGAACTTATGGCCCTCGGCCAAAAAAACGTCGTGCAGCCGCCATAGTACGGCCGCTCCCATCCAGGTGGCGAAGACGGTCAATGCGACGGCGCAACCCGATGCGACCTTCGAACAATCGGCCTTGCTATCCGTGCCAGCCGAACGCACCCGGCAGCGCTGGAGATCCATTGCCACCAACAATGCGGCCCCCGACAGACTTGTGACCAAAAGCCAATAGACCCACCGATCAGGAAGCCACGAACCTTGGGTTAACAGCAACGCGTATGAAATCGATGCGCCGCGCACCAAAAGAACCGCCGCGGTCAAGGCTCCGATGAGAATCGACACCGTCAGGAGAAAATTGCGCAGATAGGCCACGGCCAGGGTCCAGGTGTCGGTGCTCCACAGCCCCTTGCGCGGGGTCAGGTAGTTGGAATACTTCCGCAGGTGGGCGATGGGCCGGGGCTCGGGCCGGGCGCCCTCGCCGGGCCCGCCTCCCTGGAGGTCGCCGCTGGTTCGGGCCAGGGCGTCCATTACCTGCTTTAAACCCTCCGCGGAGGGGTCGGGAGGCGTCGCGTCCGCTGGTGGCGCAGGTCGCGGTGGTGTTGTCGGCGGCGGAATTTTTACTGGTGACTGGGTTTGGAGCTGCTTTTCACTGGCGTCAATCTCCCGTCGGACCCACGCCGCCAGCCAACTGCCGATATAACCGCCGCCCGAAACCGTGGAGAGATAGTCAAACTTGTCCAGCACCCCCAGGCGCGCCAGGGCCTGCAACACCCCCAAGTTGAAGGTTGCGCTGCGGATGCCGCCTCCGGAAAAGGCCAGGCCCGCCAGCTCCGCTTCGTGGGCCGCGGCGATGGGATCTTTGATCTCAGTTTTCACCCCGCGCACTTTTTTCAACTCCGCCTTCAAGACATCGTTGAAAGCGAAGGGTTGTTCCAACTCCTGATCCGATTGCATTGCCTTGGATGACATGACGCCTCCTTATCCGAGTCGTGATACGACCGCGTGACCGGATGGGGGCTTTCCACCGGACAGGGG
>JBAQGR010000388.1:0-2825 GCA_049287895.1 Desulfatitalea sp. | reverse complement strand
CCATTGCAGCCGCTCAGATCGGCCTGGCTGAAGTCGCTCGAAGGCATGGCGGCCGAAACGAAGTCGGCGCCCCGCAGGTCGGCGCCGGCCCAATTGGCCCTTGCTCCCGAGGCGTTCGTGAAGAGGGCCTCGGGCAGGCGCACGCCTTCTCCGGCGCACAGGCCATCCAAGCGGGCCTGCCGGAAATCGACCCCGCGGCCCGCGGCCCCCTCGAAAGCCGCCCGGCAGAGCGTCGCGCCTTGAAACACGGCGCTGTCGCAGCGGCAATTGGAAAAATTACCCTCTTCCAGGTTGGCTTCCGAGAAATCCGCCTCGGTCAGAACGGTCTGATTGAAGGCGCCGGAGGGCGCGACGGCCTGGCGCGCCACGCAGCGGGTCAGGTCGGCGCCTTCCAAAACGGCGAAAGCCAGCCGGGCCTTGGTCAGGTTTGCGCCGGGCATCTGCGCCTGACTCAAATCGGCCTGCTCGAGATCGGCGGATTTCAACACGCAGCCACCCAGATCGGCCTGTCCCAGTTGGGCCCGCAACAGGCGCGCTTTGGTCAGATCGGCCTCCCGCAGGTTGGCCCCGGTCAACACCGCATCGCTGAGATCGGCGCCGGCCATCTTGGCGCCCTGGAAGCTGGCTTGGCTCAGATCGGCGAAGTTGAACCGGGCCTTGCGCAAATCAGCGCCTTGGAAATTGGCCCCTTCGAGGTCCGCCTGGCTGAAATCAGCGCCGGCCAGGCGCGCCCGCACGAAACGGGCCCCGGCCAGCCGCGCCGACTGGAAATTGGTTTTTTCCAGCACCATGCCACTGAAATCGGCCCCGGTCAGATCCTGATCGCGCAAACGCCCCGCGCCTTTGGCGGGAGCGCGGCCAGGCTGCGCCGTCCGCCCCTTGGTGCCGCCGGCGAGATTTTTTTCAAGCGCGTCCAGCAGAGCAGGGTCCCGGCCCATGTCCGCCAGCAGCTTTCCAGCTTCAGGCCGGCATTGCGCCAGGGTTTCGATGAATGCCTGCCCGGCCCGGCGCTTTATCTTCTCCAGGGCCTGGGGATCCTCTGCCGGCGCCAAGAGCTGCATCACCTGATCCGCCAATTGCTCGGGATCTTTTTCCGCTCTCAACGCAGCCGCCACCTGCGGGTCGAGGTTCAACCGACTCAGCCCCTGGTGGATTTGGGTCAAGGCCTGCTGCAGCGCGGCCGCCAGGCCCGCCGCTTGCCGCGCATGCGTCGCGGTCTCCTCCGCAGCCACAGCGGCTGGAAGATCTTCCGCTTCAGGCTCCGGCGCTGCCTCCGGTTCGGCTGCGGCGGCGTTCTCCTCTTCCTTGCGCCGGTAGAGAAGATCGGCATACAATTCCGCAGGCCGGGGCGCCTCTGGCAGCGACTCTTGAACGATCAGGAGCTCTTGGATCTCTTTGGCGTCGGACGAAGCCACGGTAGCCACGCCGCGCCAGACCAGCACCAGGATGGGGTCATCCATATCCACCCAGAGCGTATCCAGCGCCATCTTGATTTCCCGGAACCGCGGTCCGGCCTTGGCGTGTTCGGACACGAAGCAGCGCACGCGCATGCCCGGCAATGAGGAGCGCCACTGGCTGTGGCGGGGGTGCAGGTTCTCGAAATAGAGGGTTTCATCGCCTTGGAGATAGCCCTGGACCTGCTGATCCGGCGGGGCGGCATTGAAGTAACCCCAATCAAAATCTTCGGGCAGCCACGGCCAGCGTTCTATTTTCCATCGATCCGAGTAGCTGCCCGCCAGCGCCATGCGCTCCGACCAGGCTCGTCCCAGAGGACCGAAGCCGGCCGGGATGCCGCCCGGATGCGAAGCAACGACGCGGTCGCCGTCCAAACTCTCCAGATTGGGTAGCCACGGATCAACGCTTTCCGATGGGCCGCCGAAACTGTTTTCGTAGCGCAGGGCCATAGCCTTGAAAGGCTTCGGTTCGCTCTTCTCGCGGATTCCCAGACGATCGCGCTGCCAACTGCGGTCGCCGAACACCATGAGGCTTTTGCGGATCGGACCCGCTTGCAACGTGACCCGGCACGCCTTGGCCGAACGGCCTTCGGGCGCATGGCAGTGACCTACGAGCAGCACATCGGCCCTGGGCTTGAGGTAGGCAAAATCCGATTCATAGCGGATGGGGGCATGCGGGTCGTCGTCATAGCGGAGATCGCCGCCGGGAGGCAGTTGCTTTTCGGGGGGCAGAAGGGCCGCCGGCGCGCCCGGCGCCAGGCTGTAAGAGCCCTTGACGATCAAGGTGATGGTATTTTCAGGAAAGACGACTTTGCCCATGATGGAAGCAAATGCGAAAGGCGTCTCGTTGAATACCTTCACCCGGTCTCCATCGTTCCTGAGCTGATCGTTTTGATAACTTATAGAAGAGCGATGATACCTTTATCGGCTTTCAAGTCACTCCGATGCACAAGCGGGAGCCAATAGCAGTTTTATAGCCGATCCTGCTCCGACCGGTCAACAAGTTCAGGGCAATCGCATACAGACCTGACCTTAAACAAGATCAACATTGACCCTGATCCGAGATGGTGTATAAGCTTGCTATCATCATTCCCGGCTCCAAATTGAATTCGCGTTCACTCGATGGCAAACAATAAATCTGTTTAGGACGAGCCGCATGTTCTCGAAACAATCCTGCCCCTATGGTCGAACCTTTGGAAGATATCTCTTCATAACAGCCCTCATATGGATGGTCCTTGGAGCCCCCTTGCCGGCCGCGGCCTTCTGGGCCGATCTGGGGGTCCATGGCGGCAAGGTGCTCTGCCTGGCCATCGATCCGCGCAATCCCAACAAGATCTTTGCCGGCACCTATTTGGGCAACGGGCTGTTCCT
>JBAQGR010000387.1:0-3370 GCA_049287895.1 Desulfatitalea sp. | reverse complement strand
TGAACCCACCAACCACCTCGACCTGGAATCGATCACCGCCTTGAATAACAGCCTGCTCGCTTTCCCGGAGGTGATTCTTTTCACTTCCCATGACCGTGAGTTCTTGAATACCGTGGTCAACCGAATTGTCGAGCTCACTCCTGGCGGCGTTATCGATCGGCTCATGACTTTCGACGAGTATATTGAAAGCACGGAAGTTGAAAAAACCCGGGAAGCCATGATCCTAAAGGCCGCTTAGGCAAACGATTTCAAATCTTTCTTAGAATACCGATGACTTCATCATCGGCAGCGATTTCTCCGCGAGTTTTTTTAGATAGTTCGGCAAATGTCGTAGCGCCGATGGCTCTCATGTGCCAAACAATCGGAACATCCTTTTGTCATGATAGACACCGATCCTTTTGCGGCGGTCAAGGGTTGCCTTGCTCGCCCCAGCCGGGTTCTTTCCCATGCGGCGCGGCGCACTTTTTATCTGCGATATCGATACACTGGATTAAAAACTAAACAATTCCGGCCAGGGGCCGATATTGGATATACCGGGAGATCAACCAGGCGAGTAGTCAATTAACTTTGTCTTTTCGAGGGAGAGAGATGGACATCACATCCAAAAGGAAACTGGGCACCAAGATCACCGCCAACACGCTGGTCATGCTGATCATGGTCAGCGTCATTTCAACGGTAGTGGTGTCGATGCTCATTCAGCGGCAAAACCGTGCGCTGATTCAGGAGGCCATGGCCAACTCCACGGCCACGCTGCGGCATACCCTGATGGAAAAGGAAGCCGCAATCCTGTCCGCCGGCCGGCAGATGATCACCATCAACAAGATGGGCGAAAATCTGAACTATTTGACGGAAAACAAAACCGTCGCCTTCACCGCCGGCATAACACAGGATGCGTTCAATGAAGTGATCGATGCCGCGTTCCGGACAGCCTCCGGCCAGAAGCTGTGGAAAGTCGCGGTGTACAATGCGGATGGTCAATTGATGGCTTTTGCCGCTCGTGAAAACCAGGGCGGGTATCACGTGGGCTTCATCGAAAACGGTCAGCTGCACCACGGCGGCGTCGCCAACGGGCATAACGCCATCGACAGTCAGCTGCAGGTGATACTGGCCACGGAGAACCGCTGGGCGGAAGGCACCTACAACGGTATTGCGAACCTGAAGGAAACCGTCCGCTTCCAAACCGTCGAAAAACAGCTGTGCCTGAAGGTCGAACTTCCGATCCTGACCGAAACCTTTAACAGCGCCACCAAGAAAGTCGAACCCAAGGCGGTCGGTGCGGCCATCCTCCAGTCCAGTCTGGATTCGGACTTTGCCGGCTGGATCAACCGGTTGACCGGCATGTCCGTGGTCGTTTTCTCCAACGACGCAAACAGCAGCGGTGATCTTGCGGCCTACAAGAACATCGACACCGCCTATTTCAAGACGCCGGGCGCAGCAAAGGCATCCCTGGAAAACGCCAAGGGAGTGTTCAGCGCCATCACTATTGAGAAACAGGGCTATTTTCAAAGCGCGCTGCCGCTTTACAACGATGCCGGTTACTGCGGCGCGGTGGCTCTGGTGCAACCGGATGCTGTGGCCAAGGCCAACAACCGTCAAATGATCCTGATCCTCAGTGTGGTATCATTGGCGTGCATGCTGGTAGCGACGCCGATCACCTGGCTGCTGGCCAGGGCCATCGTCCGGCCGGTGACCGACATGGTCGCCCGGCTCAAGGATATTGCCGAAGGCGAGGGGGATTTGACCCGGCGGCTAACGATCCATTCGGCGGATGAGCTGGGCCAGCTCGGGCAGTGGTTCAATCTATTTCTCGAACGGTTGCAGGGCATGATCACCCAGGTCAAAAAGAACTCCATCAAACTCAAGGAATCTTCCACCCACTTGGCCGGCATTGCCGATGCCCTGGCCAACGGCGCCGAGCAGGCCGCCCAAGAGGCGGTGAGCGTGTCCGGTTCTTCGGAACTGCTGAGTGAAAACATGACCTCCATTGCCGCTTCCACGGAACAAGCCTCGGTGAACGTCAATATGGTGGCCGGCGCCGCCGAGGAGATGTCCAGCACGATCAACGAGATCACCCAGAATGCGTCCAAGGCGCGGGTCATCACCGGGGAAGCGGTCACCCAGACCGAGAGCGCTTCGTCCCAGGTGGGCGAGCTAGGCGGATCGGCCCAGGAAATCGGCAAGGTCATCGAAACCATTACGGAGATATCCGAGCAGGTCAACTTACTGGCCTTGAACGCGACCATCGAAGCGGCCCGGGCCGGCGAGGCCGGCAAAGGCTTTGCGGTGGTGGCTAACGAAATCAAAGAGCTGGCCCGGCAGACGGCGGCAGCGACCCAGGAGATCAAGCAGAGGGTCGACGGGATTCAACGCTCGACCAGCGGCACGGTAGCCCAAATTGCCAAAATCACCGGCGTGGTCAAGGATATCAATGAACATGTGGTCGTGATCGCATCGGCCGTGGAAGAGCAATCCGCGACGACGCAAAGCATATCCGAAAATGTCTCCCAGGCGGCCCGGGGCATTACGGACGTAAACGCCCATGTGGCCAAAAGTTCGCAGGTGTCGGGCGAGATCGCCAAGCAGATCGGCCTGGTGACCCACTCGGCCAACGACCTGTCCCAGAGCAGCTCCCAGGTAAACATGAATTCCAAAGAGTTGTCGGCCCTGGCCGAAGAGCTCGACCGGCTGGTAAGCATGTTCAAGGTGCAGGCGGGGGGCGCCTAGTCCTTGACCGTAGGCAGCTTGTAATCCGCATACTGGGCGCGCAATTTGATCTTCAACAATTTGCCTGTGGCCGTGTGGGGCAACTGTTCGACGAAGACCACGTCATCGGGCAGCTGCCATTTGGCCAGGCTGCCTTTCAGATGGGCCAGGAGATCTTCCTTGGTCACCCGGGCATCCTTCTTTTTGACGGCCACCAGTAAAGGGCGCTCATCCCACTTGGGATGGGGCACGGCGCACTCTTTGTAGGTATAGCGATGGATCGGTCCCTCGACGGTCCGCGAGACGATCTCTTTCGACCTCCATAAGCATTGATTTACACTTCCAACCACTCCTTGCGGACGGCCTGATTGCTTTTGATATCTTCGGGCGTGCCTTCGAACACGATGTGGCCATGGCCCATGATGTAGAGTCGCTTGGAGATCTTCAGGGCGATGCTCAATTTTTGCTCGACCAGCAGCACGGAGATCCCGCGACGGGCGATCTCTTCGATCAGCATGCCCACCTGTTCGACTATCATGGGGGCCAAGCCCTCGGTGGGCTCGTCGATCATGATAAAGTCCGGATCGCCCATCAAGGTGCGGCAGATGGTGAGCATCTGCTTTTCGCCGCCGGAGATCAACCCACCGGCCACATGGGAGCGTTCGCC
>JBAQGR010000386.1:0-4959 GCA_049287895.1 Desulfatitalea sp. | reverse complement strand
TGGTGGGCATGAGTCCGGCCACACCGGCCGTGGGCTATCGATTCTTGATAGATGCGGCTGCAGATGGTGCCGAAATTCAGCGGGAAATGCTCCGGGCCATCGACGCTTTCTGCGTTGATATGGGCCTGTCCGGCGCCCATTTGCTCTTTGTGGACCCTGTCTGGCGTCAATCCCTTGGCGACAGCGGATTCGCGGCCTGGCACCATCAGAGTTTCTTGTGGCAAAACCCGGGCTGCGCTGTTTTCGACGACTACCTGCGGCCGTTCAAATCGAGCCAACGCCGCAACATCCACCGGGAACGGCGTCAGATGGAGCGCTCCGGAATCCGCTTGCAGGCACTGGCCGGCGAGGCCATCGATCCGGCCTGGGCCGGGCGGATGTACGACTACTACCTGAACACCAACGCCCAATACGGACCCTGGGCGGCCCGCTATCTGAACGAGTCATTTTTCAAAGGGATATTCAACCATTACCGCCACCGCCTGCTCCTGATCGCCGCCTGCCAAAAAGAGGACCCCGACCCGCCGGTGGCGCTCTCCCTGCTGCTGCGCAAAGGCGACCAACTCATCGGCCGCTACTGGGGCTGCGCCGATACCATCAAAGATCTGCATTTCAACATGTGCTTTTACGAACCGATCCAGTGGGCCATCGACCACCATATCCGCACCTTCGATCCGGGCGCCGGCTCGCCGCACAAACTGTATCGCGGCTTTGCGGCCGTGGCCAACACCAGCCTGCACCGTTTCTACGAGCCCCACTTGAAGATGTTGTTCCAACGGTTCATCGACGGCATCAACCAGGTGGAGCAGGCCAACATCGACGCCTTGAACGCCCAGTTGCCGTTTGCCCAAGAGAGCCCCTGAAACAACCGGCGAGCGGTGGCATTCCGAATCCTTATCTTGGCAAGCGGTTTGCATCTGAATTTATGGTCGCGGCTATTGTGCAACGAGTCGTTTTATGCTCAAGTTGATCTTGATGATACTGAATAAGGAGGCAGACCCCATCCCCATGCCCTGGAAACACACTCTTTTGGTGCTGCTGCTACTGGCAACGCTCAGCGCCCTTCCGGCGTCAGGCCCCGATGCATCGGCCGCCGGCTCCTCTTCTTCCCAGGCGGCGCCGGCTGGCACGCTCGACGCCCGCACTGTTCCCGAAGATCCCTGCGAAATTTATATCTATGCGGTCATAGCGCAAAAACAGCGCCGCACGCGGGTTTCCGCCATAGAGCTGCAAAACGGCGCAGCGGTTGCGTGCAACGGATATGTCTGCGGCGTGGAGCTGTTCAGCGACCGCGCCGATCTCAATGTGGCCCTGGACGACGGTCGGCCGTTTGTCCAGGAGCAATCTTCGGCTCCTGCGGAGGCCCCCAGGCGCTACCGCTACACCTATTTTCCCAAGGTGCGCGGTGCTGCGATCAGTACCACGGATCAATTTTCCATCCACATCCAGACAGCCGCCACCCAATATGCGCTGGCCGTTCAGCAAAACGGTGCCGACGTGATTCGGGCAGGGGAGGGAAAGGACCACGCGGATCGCTCTTCACCGCTTTTTCTGTCCGTCGGCATGGACGGCGACCGCTTTCAAGACCGGGGAAGAGATCTGCCCACGCGGATAGCGGCGATCACGGAGGGCATCCGGCATGTGGAAACAGCATTTGCCGCGCACCTGGTGGACCAGGTCGATATTCTGGCTTTTGAAGAGACCGACAACGCCTTGACACTACGCGGCCACCGAAAAATGTGGTTCTACGCGGACACTTTCTGGGGGCGCACGGTAGACGAACTGCGGGCCATGGCCGAACACGAAGCCTTGCATCTGGTCGTCGATCAGGGGGGGTATGCCGAGCGCACCGCCATCCGGGAGCTTTTCTCAGATCTGCGCGGATTTGATCCCTTTTCCCTGGAGCGCTTCTCTCTGGTGACGTGCGGCCAGGTTCCCGACTGCGCGCGCCAGGCAACATTAGGGTCCTCTCCGCTTTTTGCCTTTATCAACGAAAGCAACTTCATTCCAGGCATGTCCGGCGGCCACTCGGCCGACAGTCTGGACGAATTTTGTACTTCTTTGCTACACGCGCTAATGTATCTCGATCACCTGGGCACCAACCTTCAGCGCTCCCGGTTGAAGACGACCGACGGCGGATGGCGCCGGATCACGGCGGATGAGAAGAAAAGTATCCTGCGCGACCTGACGAGGACAATAGATCTCTTTATCGCCGAGAGCGGGGACGGACGGGGCGCGGCGGCGGCGCTTTTCCACGAGGCCCGGCAACGGACCGACCCCAATCCTACGGAAGCGATGGGTACGGCGCGGCGTTGATTCATGCTAACGTGAGAGCCGGCAAACACGAGGTCTGCCGGCTCTTTTTGGTTTTGGAAGCGATAACGTCAAACACAATTACCGCTTCTGTTCGCGGATCACAACCTACCCTTTAAAGCTCCGGGTAGGGATTCAGGCTCTCGATACCGTTTACGGTCGCTGTATCGGAACGCATCTTCTGCGATCCATAATATCCGCGCGATTCGTCACGCCACTGGCCGCTCGAAAAGTCGGGCCAGCTATTGCTGGCAAAGCTTGGAGCATTGTCGAGTTTTTGCTTGTCGATAGAGACAACCACGCGTCCATCATGAGTCCTCTGGGGCGCGGCCGCATCGAAGGGCACCGCTACCAGCTTCGCCATACCGCCCGACATCTCCGCTTTGGAGATCACCAGGTAACTGACATGGCCGTCCGGTCCGAGGACCAGATCGTCGATGGTTCCCAATGCTTCGCCATTAGTACTGATCGCCTCCGCGCCGATGAGTTTGCTGACCCGATCGGCCCGGGTTGCCGGCGATCCGGCCAGGGCCGTACCGGCAACGAGCGCCAAGATCGCGATTGCTACGATAATATAGATAGATCTTTTCATGATATTACCTCCTACCATCCCCCTGCGGGGATTTGGTGAATCGTTTTTAACATCCGCGGTCATCCGCAAAAGAATCGTTTAACGGCTGAGACCGCGTCAGCCGTTCCATCCATGTGCTCCCCATAATGATGAGAATAGTCATGGACAGGAGCCGGTTCATGCGCGTCGTGCGCTTGAACCCGCCCATATCCACAACAATATTTTGGTCCGGTTGTGGGGTGTGGCGCTGTCGCGGGGAAAAAAGCGGGGAGTAAAGAGGTTCAGTATCCGCGGTATCGCAAGCAAGTGGCGCTGCCTGGACCATCACACCATTGCCTGACTTCATCGTTCGTTTTTTATTTACCCAATAGGTTTAAGGTCTGATTCAGGCCTGTCAACCTTTCGATTCAAAATAGACTCGGGGTACAGGGGAAATGACCCACTATGGTCAGGGTTCGGGTTCCATGGTCACCTTGAGCGGAAACTGGGCTTCGCGGGCCAGGGTGGTGACCGCGGCCACCTTGGTTTCGGCGATCTCGCGGGTGAAGACACCGGCCACGCCCTTGCCGTGGCGATGGACCTGCCACATCAGTTGCGTGGCCTCGGGCAGCAGTTTGTGAAACACGGCCACCAGAATCTGCACCACAAACTCCTTGGTGGTAAAATCGTCGTTGTGCAGGAGCACCTGGTACATGGGCGGCCTCTGGGTGCGCGTTTGGGCGCGTTCTTGAACCGAAGTGATCACTCCGGGCTGCGAGGTGCTCATGGGTGCTCCTTTGTGCATTCGAGTTGCGCAAACTAATACAGGCAACCGAAGAAACAACCCTTGGAAAGCGCCCATCCTTCGGACAAATCACTTCTAACCTTGCCCTTTTTCCTTATCTTTCAATAGGCCGTCGATGCGCGCCATGGCGGTCATGAAGGCCTGGCGTTTTTCTTGGGCGTAGGGGTTGAAGCGGTGCATATCTTCGAACAGCTGCCAGGTGTCGTTGTTGACCACGCCCAGAATGTGCAGCAGTCGCCGGTAGCCTTCGGTGTCGATGTCCAGGGGAGCGGCACCGAACTCGGCCAGGCTGCGGCCAATGAAGTGGGTCAACGACAGCGACACGGCGATCTTCTGGTCATGGGCCGTGGGGGTGGCTTCGATGACTACCAACTGCTTTTGTTCCAGCCACGCCTTGATGCGCTGAAAGCGGTGCGGTGCAATGCGCACCGGGCAGAGCACCACCTTGTGGCCCACCAGGGTTTTGGCGGCGCTGTCCGGCCCGAACATGGGATGGGTGGCCAGGATGTCCACCGATTCCGGCAGCAGCTCATGCATCCAGCGGGCCGGACGCTCCTTGACCGAGCAGACATCGGCCACGATGGTGCGTGGCGCCAACAACGGGGCGATCTGTTCGAGGGTGGCCGGCATGGCCGAGATGGGGACGCAAAGAATGACGATCTTCTGAGCGCACGCCTCGGCCAGGGGCACCAGCCGGCCGCCGGCGTCGTTGATGTCGGCATCTTTGTCCGCGGCGCGGGTATGGACCACCACCTTGAACTCGGACGACAAATGGCGGACGGTCAACCGTCCGAAGCGACCATATCCGATCAGTCCGATCATAACACCTCTCTGATTTTGTCAAAGGCGCGTTGAAGCATTTCCGGGCCGGTGCCAAACGAGATCCGGATGTGGCCGGGACCGTGAAAGGCTTCGCCGGGCACCACGGCCACCCCGGCCTTGCTGAGCAGTCGCGCGGCCAGATCCGCGCTGGTTTCTTTTTTGCGCAACCGGGCGCGCACATCGGGAAAGAGGTAAAAGGCACCCTGGCCCGTAGAGCAGTCGAACAAAGTACGGGTCAGGGCCAGGGCCTGGTCCCGCCGCAGCTGCAACACAGCGCACCTTTGACCGACGACAGCTTGATCCATATCCAGGGCCGCCAGGGCCCCATGCTGGGCAAAGGTACACACATTGCCGGTGGTGTGACTCTGCAGGCGTGCCAATGCCTGAATGACCGGCTTTTCCGCGGCCACGTAGCCCAGGCGGAAACCGGTCATGTTGTAATGCTTGGAAAAGCTGCGCACGGTGATGA
>JBAQGR010000385.1:0-4095 GCA_049287895.1 Desulfatitalea sp. | reverse complement strand
GCCGAGGGCGCGGCCCTGGGCGGCCGCTTCCATCTGCACGACAAGGTGATGCACCTGCGCAACAACTATCAAAAAGAGGTGTTCAACGGCGAGATCGGCACGATCCGCGAACTGGATGGGGCCGCGGGCCGGCTGACAGTGGATTTCGACGGACGCCCGGTGACCTATGAAGAGGCCGAACTGGACGAACTCTCCCTGGCCTACGCCATCTCGGTGCACAAGTCCCAGGGCTCGGAATACCCGGTGATCGTCCTGCCCCTGGTGACGAACCATTATATAATGCTGCAGCGCAACCTACTCTACACGGCCCTGACCCGCGCCCGCCGGATGGTGGTCCTGGTCGGCTCGGCCAAAGCCATCTCCATCGCCGTGGCCGCCGACCAGCCCCGCCGGCGGCAGTCGCTGCTGGCGTGGCGGCTGAGGGATTCGTCCGATTGCTAAATGGGTGAATCGTCGATTCGTTCTAAAAGAGGGGAGCCTTGCGGCTATGCATCCGATTCGGACGAAGAGGGCAACGGCACCTTCATAAATTCCACACCCTCCTGGCGCAGGGTTTCCTCTTCCTGGGAGGTGCTCACCCCGCGGATGTTGCGCGGCTCGACCACCCCGTAGTGGATTTTAAGCGCCTCTTTGGCAAAATCGGTGCCCACGTTGTCGAAGTTTTTCTCCACGAAATGCATGACGGCACGGGCCATGATCTCCTGCTCGGAGAGCGGACGCGCCTTGACGGGCAGAGCAGCGGACTGTTTGACCCCTTTGATGGCAAAGGTTGACGGCAGACGCGCCACGTCGGTATCGCCGCACACCGGGCAGGCAATCAAGTCCTGCCGCTGTTGGCGCTCGAATGCTTTAGAGTCCTCGAACCAGCCCTCGAAACGGTGACCTGCCGGACATTTTAAGTCATACGCAATCATCGCACCCAAACCCTTTTATGCTGAAATCAGTCATAAAATAACACATCGCCCCCCCGCATTAAAGAAATTATTGACAGACGGCCTTTTTTCATCAAAGAATACGCCCTGTTCCGTTTTGATTTGCCCTTTTGCGGAACAGCGCCCGCACATTGCGCACCCATGGATGGCAACGCAGGCTTTCGCACAACATGTTTTATTGATAGTTGGCGCATCGTGCTCCGACTGTCTTTTCGCACTTTAGGACAGGATGCCGGCGCCACCCTGCCTGAAAAGGGCATCCATCTATGAGCCCGAAATTGAGCCCAAGGGAGTATTGCCGATGAACGCGACGATCAAAACAGGAGTTATCCTATTGTTGTTGGCCACATGGATGGGGGTGACCGCCGCCATGGCCGAGGTCCGCTACGTTTCCGAATCGTGCCAAATCGCCGTGCGCAGCGGTCCGGGAACAGACCGCAAAATCATTTCCCTGGTTTCCTCGGGCAACGAAGTGGAACTGATCAACGAAGGCGGGGAGTGGTCCGAAGTGCGCTTGCCCGGCGGCAAGGAAGGATGGTCCCTGACCCGTGAATTGACCAAAGAGCTGCCTTCCGAAGTCAAACTGGCGCGCATGGAGAAGAAACTAGCCGATACGCTCACCCAGAGCAAGGAGTTGCAGCAAAAAATGGCCGAGGTGGCCACGGAAAGCAAAACCGTGGGCAGTGAACGGGCCCAGACCCAGGATGCGCTGCACAAAACCGAAGCCGCTTACGAGGCGCTGAAAAAGGATTCGGCCGAATTTCTCAAATTCAAAGCCAACTACGACAAGAATCTCAAAGAGCTCGGCGAGGCCCGGCAAAAGGCGGAGAAGTTTGAAAGCGAGCTCAATCGGCTGGGCAGCAGCCAGTTGACCGAGGGATTCCTTTACGGCGGCGGGTTGGTGATCTTCGGTTTTATCGCCGGCTTTATTTTGAAGCGTCCCAAACGCCGGTCGCCGTTGATGTGATAAAGAGTGGATAGAGGTTCGAAGAGGCTCCGTGACTGATATCGAAACAGACATCCTGGTGATCGGCAGCGGCGTGGCCGGATTGATGTTCGCCCTCAAGGTCGCCGAATACGGCACCGTGGCCCTGGTAACCAAAAAAGAGGCCATGGAGAGCAACACCAACCTGGCCCAGGGCGGCATCGCCTCGGTATTCGGCGAAAGGGACAGCTTTGACCTGCACATCAAAGACACGCTGGCTTCGGGCGA
Source organism: Desulfatitalea sp. (assembly GCA_049287895.1). Taxonomy (GTDB): domain Bacteria; phylum Desulfobacterota; class Desulfobacteria; order Desulfobacterales; family Desulfosarcinaceae; genus Desulfatitalea. The sequence continues at coordinate 1,950 of JBAQGR010000385.1, read as the reverse complement.
CGGGCTGTGCAACAACGATGTGGTCGATATGGTGGTCAAAGCCGGACCGGAGCGCATCAACGAGCTGATCCAGATGGGCGTGCGATTCAACCTGCAACGCGGCGCGGCGGAGGGCGGCCAGATCAACCCCGCCCTGGACCTGGGCCGCGAGGGCGGCCACTCCCAGAACCGCATCGTGCATGCCCACGACCTCACCGGCCGGGAGGTGGAACAGGTGCTGCTGGATCTGGTGCGCAGCCATCCCAACATCCAGCTCTACGAAAATTATATCGCCATCGACCTCATCACCCAATCCACGCGCATCAAGCGCGGGCAGGTCACCACCACCCATGAGGATTTCTGTTGCGGCGCCTATGTGCTCGAACGCAGCAGCCACCAGGTCAAAACCTTCGCGGCCCACATCACCCTGCTGGCCACCGGCGGCACGGGCAAAGTCTATCTGTACACCAGCAATCCGGACATCGCCACGGGCGATGGCATCGCCATGGCCTATCGGGCCGGGGCCACGGTGGCCAACCTGGAGTTCGTGCAGTTTCACCCTACCTGCCTCTACCATCCCCAGGCCAAGAACTTTCTGATTTCAGAGGCGGTGCGCGGCGAGGGCGGCATCCTCATCGACGCCGACGGCCGCGCCTTCATGCAGGAGTACGACCCGCAAAAGGATCTGGCCTGCCGCGACGTGGTGGCCCGGGCCATCGATAGCGAGCTGAAGAAGAGCGGCCACGACTCGGTCTTTCTGGACATCACCCATCAACCGGCCGACCTGATCCGGGAACGTTTTCCCAACATCCACGCCAAATGCTTCAGCCTGGGCATCGATATGACCCGGGCGCCCATTCCCGTGGTCCCGGCGGCCCATTACATGTGCGGCGGCGTGGTGACCGACATGCATGGCCGCACCGACATCCAGAACCTCTTCGCCGTGGGCGAAACCGCCTGCACCGGTTTGCACGGCGCCAACCGCCTGGCCAGCAATTCGTTGCTCGAAGCCCTGGTGTATGCCGAGAGCGCGGCCCAGGAGGCGATCCGCCAATTGAAAACCAACGCCTTCCATCCGCTGCCCCACCCGCCGGCCTGGGACGACGTGGGCACCAGCGACAGCGACGAGATGATCGTAGTGACCCACAACTGGGACGAAATCCGCCGCCTGATGTGGAACTACGTGGGCATCGTGCGTTCGGACAAGCGCCTGGAGCGCGCCCAGCGCCGCATCGAGAGCATTCAGAGCGAAATCCACGATTACTACTGGCACTTCAAAGTAGTACCCGACCTCATCGAACTGCGCAATATCGCCACGGTCGCCGAGCTGATCATCAAGTGCGCCCGCCATCGCAAAGAGAGCCGCGGACTGCATTACAACCTGCAATACCCACGGCGCGACGACCCGCGCTGGCAGAAGGATACGATTTTAAGACGACCATTCGTGGGGTAATCACCATGATCGCAACCCTCAAGCGCTGGAAAGGCGTGCTTCTTCTGGTGGCGGGTATGGCTCTGCTGATGGGCTGCGGCGGGGCGCCCCTGCAAGTGACGCCCATCGATCCAAACGCGAATCCAGCCGAGCTGATCGGCCGGTTGAAGCAAGAGCTGGCCGATGCCAAGGCCGAAGAGCAGGATGTCTTGGCGCCCACCTGGTTCCGCAAAGCCGGGGCCTCTCATGGGGCCGCCCAAAAAGCGCTCGATCAAGGGGGTGCTCCGGCCGACATCCGGGAACATATCGCCAGGGCCCGGGCCGAGTTGCAACAGGCCGGGGTGGTGGCCATCCGCTGCCATGACCAGTTGGACGAGACGATCCAGAGCCGCAAGGCGGCTCGGGCGGCCCAGGCCCAGCAGTTCGCCGACGACTATGCCGCGGCGGAAAACAACTTTCTCAAGCTGACCCAAGCCTTGGAAGCGAGCGATTTCCAGTACGCCCGCGAAAAACGGCGCGCGGTGGCCGATCAGTTCCGC
>JBAQGR010000384.1:0-1644 GCA_049287895.1 Desulfatitalea sp. | reverse complement strand
GCGGCCACGTACAATACCGAGCTGGTGGGGTCGGCCGGATCGGCCAGGGAGGTGCGCGCCCCGTAGCGGCCCTCCAGGGTGAGGGCCACGTCGCGCCATTGGGTGTAGTCCGCGCCGATATTCTCCGGGTGGAGCGAATCGAAGAGCACCTTGCCCCGGGCATCGGTGATGTAGACCTGGACATCCACCCGCTCCTTATCGAGATGGTAGATGCGCGTCTCCAGCCGGCGCTCGTAGACGGCTTGAAAGTACTTCTGAAGATCGTCGGGCCGGAACCGGCCGGCGGCCATCTGGCGGCCCACGATTTCGGCCAGGATATTGGCGTGGTCCACCAGGGGATCTTCCACACCCTCCAGGTAGCGCGTGCGCATGTTGTCCAGCACCCAAGCGATGGGATAGGAGAAGCACAGCAGGAAGATCACCAGATAGCAGCCGAAGATGCGCAGACCGAGCTTCATAGATCTTCCCTGAGGGCATAGCCCGTGCCGCGATGGGTGACGATGGGGTCGGGTTCGGGGCGCACGGCTTTGAGCTTGGCGCGGATATTCTTGATGTGGGCGTCCACGGTGCGATCCATGCTGGCTTCGGGCGCCTCCCAAACCATCTCCATGAGTCGCTCGCGGGTAAAGACCTGGCCGGGGCGCTGGATGAGGGTGACTAAAATGTCATACTCGTAGCGCGATAGCTCCAGGGGCGTGCCGCAATAGCGGATTTGGCGCTTGTCCGGGTGGACTTCGAACGCCGGGCGTTGGCCGTTTGCGGGCGGTGTCGCCCCGACGCGGCGCAACACGGCTTTGACCCGGGCAGTGAGTTCTCTGGGGCTGAACGGCTTGACCACATAGTCGTCGCCGCCGATCTCCAAGCCCACCACCCGGTCGATCTCCTGGCTGCGCGCGGTGAGAAAGATGATGGGCACCGCGGAGTGCAGCCGTATTTGCTTGCATAGCTCAAAACCGGTGACATCGGGCAGGCCCACGTCCAGGATGACCAGGTCGATCTTCTCCTGGCTTAGAATATCCAGGGCCGGTGTGCCGGCATGCACCACGATGGGTTTGCAGCCGTCGGTTTCCAAGGCGTACTGGATTGTGTCGGCGATGGCCGGCTCATCTTCTACGATTAGAATGGTGGGTCGCATCTCTCTTCCTTTTATCTATTCAGTGGATCGATGGCGGTGGCGGCTCATTTTGCGAAGCATAGGGGCACCCAAACCCACCATCAACCCGCTGACGATCAGGACCGTCAGGCAGTATTCCAGGCTGGGCCAGGGGTGGCCCCGGTAGATCTGATGCACCGTCGGCACGGCCACCGCCCCGAGGAGATACCATAGCCATGGCAGCCATGGGGGGGCAGTGGATGATCTTTGGTTTTGCCCGCTGTCGCTATTGCGGCTTATTATGCGGTGGAGTCCTTGGTAATACAAGCCCAAAGCAGCAAAATAGACGACGATGCCGGCCAGGCGGTGCAGCCGTTCGGCGGTCAGCAATCCCCAGGCAACGTTAGCATCGTAGAGTGCGATGGCGACCAGGATGCGCGCGGCATTGACGGCTACGGTCAGGCCGTAAGCGCTTCCGCCCGCTAGCGCCAGCCAGGCGACGCGTCCGGCCGGGGTGGCCCGGCGATGCAGAAAGGCCGCCACCGTGAGGC
>JBAQGR010000383.1:0-2155 GCA_049287895.1 Desulfatitalea sp. | reverse complement strand
CCATCATCAGAATTGGAAGTTCAGACGGAAAGAGATGTCCTCCAACAGCTGATTTTGTCGTCCCTGGGGTTCACTTTCTTCAAAATCCGAATGATAGGCACGCGTGCCTGAAAGCGAAAAGCGGAGCGCATCGGAGAAGCGATAATGCACTCCAAAGGAGAAATCCAGGGTCCGCCAGTCCGGGGACATTCCCAGTGGGCGCTCGAAGCAGTTTTTCCTGTTTTGGGCGTGGGCAGCCATGAATAGGGCGACGTGCGAGGCTGGCAGCGCCATCCATGTTTCCAGTCCCAGGGTCTGATAGTTGTTGTGGAGATCGGCTTTTGCGGTGTTGTCCGTTATCTGGGTCACGGAGGGTATCAATCTGAACCCTTCCCACGGCAACGGGGAGAAGACAGTGGAAAAACGGAACCCGTTGGGCGCATCGTTGAAGTAGTAAGGTAGGGGCTGGAATGGGTGGGAAGAGCTATCCTCAAGCCTCTGGGCGGATTCGTTGAGGGTCTGGGTGTAAAAACCAGTCAAGCGAAACTCGGGCCAATCGTTGAACTTGAGCCCGCCTTCCAGAAAACCGATGCTTTCGGTGGCGGTGTCGCCTGAAAATGCCGAATCGAGGGAGAATTGTGTAAGGGCACCCTCAAGCGCCGGATCCTCCTCGCTATATCCGATTTGAAGCCCCTTGACCCGTTTGGTAAGCATCCAGCGCGATTTCCAATATTGGTTGTCCAGCCGCGAGATCGTCACACCCTCGGAACGAGCGGCGTGCAAAAAATAGCCCCCAGCCAGGTAAATCCCCACATGGTTGACCCGCGCACGTCTGGGACCGAAAAAGAGCAAATCCCCTGTCTCGATTTCACTCTCGGAGACATTTTCCATTTTGTCGAGGCGGCTTTGCTGCCAAGAGCAGCGGGGAAGATCGATGTCGAACACATCGGCATACACCTTTTGCACCAGGGCCGAACAGTCGATGCCGTTTTTTCCACCGCCGCCCATGCGATAGCGCAAGCCGAAATAGTTTTTGATTTCGGTTTCCAGCTTCTCGGGCAGATCCGCTGAAATTTCGCTGGCGATGCCTTCGGCTTTGGCTTTGGTCGCCTTTATAACGAGCGGCTTAGGTTGGCTTTTGGTCTTTTTCTTTAAGCGTGCAGTACTTTTGGCTTTGGGAGCGGGTTGCGCCGGCGAGGTCGGTTTCTGTTCGTCCACCGAGGGTCGGGTCACCGCGGGGGCGGCCGGCGCGGGTTGAGGGTCGTTTGTCAAGGCGCCGGAGGCCTGTGTGGTCAAGAGCGTGAAAAACAGAGCGCACGTGGCCGCTCTAAACGTCCAAACCGCGAAACGCAATTTTGGTTTCTTGAATCGATGGTCGGATGATATGTGGTCAGGTGTGTGCATTTCTCAGAAGTCGATGATCATTTCGCGCGGTTAACAATCCAAGTCCACTGGTCCACTATCCCGCTGACAGTTTTTTGCTACGGAAGATTCGCCTCGAACCCGATGGCCTGGCCTGCCACCAGGCGATCACTTTGGATCGTCAGTTGAGGGTTCGAACCGCCACTGGCAACGGTGACGGTTTGGCTCTGGGAAGGCAAAAGCCCCTTGAGCGACTGTTGGGCGCGTACACCGTTGACGGCCACAAACGCATCGGCATACAGGGGGGCAATGCCGGTGTTCTCCACCGTGATTCGGGATTGGGTGGCGGAGGCACTGAACTGCGTGATTTTGAAACGGTAGCCGATGGCCATGCCGGCCTGCCGAATGCGCGCCATCGTCTGGTACTCCGGTTGATCGTTGCCGATCATGTAAGTGATATGATATTGCGCGGCCAACTGCTCAAAAGAAATTCCATAAGGGCCTTGCAGGTCCAACGCATGGCGCTGGTCGTAATCGCTGTAGTAACTCAGTTCTCCGCCCATGGGCGAATGGCGATAGCGCTGCTCGAAGTCGAAGAAAGCAAAGCAGTCGGCGTTATACTCATCGTGGGTCTCGTGCAGGAAAGAGTCGTCGAACAGACCGAATTCAACAGCCAGCAGGCTCGCATCATCGGCAAAGGGCGATACCGTGTCATCGGCCGCATCGATGGAGATGCTCCACGGCAGGGCTTCAAAACGGTCGCCCATGTGGCGAATGAATTGCGCTTGAAAGGTCTTGGACGGAAATGTCTTCC
>JBAQGR010000382.1:0-3884 GCA_049287895.1 Desulfatitalea sp. | reverse complement strand
TCCGGTCGGTCAACTTGCCCGGGTTGATCAGATCGTCCGGGTCGGCCGTTTGCAGATAGGCCTTGAAATCGGCCAGGATCTCGGCATCCAGATGTTTGATCTTGGTGAACCCGATGCCGTGCTCGCCGCTCACCACCCCCTCCAGGTCAACGGCCTTTTCCATGATGATATCGGCCATCTCGGCGGCCCGCAGCATCATTTCGCGGTCATTGGAGAAGACGGGAATATTGACATGCACATTGCCGTCGCCGGCATGCATGTGGGTGGCCACGACGATGCGGCGGTTGCGAATTTCGGCGATGTCACGCTCGATCTCCGCCTTCACCTTGCTGAATCCGCGCAGCAGTTCGGCCATCGACGTCTGGATGCGGCGCAGGTGCGTTTCGGCGCGCAAATGGTCACGGCCGGCCAGATCGATCTGATCCAGGGTCTCTTTGAGCAGTTGCCGGGCCCGGGGCAGCTTGGCCGTCAGCCATTCGGGGTCTTCGATGGGCACGGCCTTTTCCAGATAGGTGAGCAGTTGCCAGATCACCTCTTGCTGATTACTTCGCTCCTCCTCCACATTGAGATAGTCCACGAAGGCAGCGAATTCGGCCAGAGCCGTCAGCGGCAGAACGATGTCTTCGTTGAGTTTGAAGGCGTTGGTGCGGGCGGCGATGGCGCCCAGGCGCTTGCGGTCGCGCCAGAAACGCTGGGCCTCCTGTTCGCTCTGGGCCAGGGCCAGGCAGGTGTTGGGATACTCTTCCAACAGCGCGGTCAGGCGCGCCAGACCCGCCGCGATCTGATCGCCGGCATGGCCCACGATGTCGATGAGCAGCACAGCCTTGGGGCTCTGGCTGCGGGGCGCCTTGGCCTTGTATTGAATGGCCCGGACATACTCCTCATCGAAATGCTCCAGGGCCATCAGGGCCTCGCGCCCATTGGCCGGGAAGGCGGTCACGATCCGGTCGATCACCTGGCCGGCTTCTTCCATGTCGTCGCCGAAAAATTCGAGACACACCGTGGCCTGATGGGGGTAAGCGCGGTGCAGCAGAAAAACCGCCGAAGTGATGATACCGTCGGTCCCCTCCTTCTGGACCCCCGGCAAACCTTCGAGGGTTTTGTTGGTGATATCCTTGCCCAGACCGGGCTTGCGCAACTGGGAGCCGTGCAGGTGGATGCGCTTGAGCGGCTCGCCCGTAGCGGTATCGGTCACGTCAAAGGAGATCGTCTCCTGGGGATCGATGCGCCGGCCCGTGGGGTTCAGGCGCCGTACATCGAGCAGCCGGCCGCCCGGAACCGCAATGCGGAAGCGGATCAGGTTGTCGATGGCCGTGCCCCACAGCACGGCCCGCTTGCCGCCCGCGTTTTCGGCGATATTGCCGCCGATGGTGCAGGCCCAGGCCGAGGTGGGATCGGTGGCGAACACCAGACCGGCTGCTTCGGCGGCCTGCATGGCATCCTCGGTGATCACCCCGGCCGCCAGTTCAATGGTGGCCAGGGTCAACGCTCCGCCATCGGCTTGTTCGAAGGTTGTTTCCCGGATGGCGCCGATCCGATTGAGCTTCTCGGTATTGATCATGACGCAATCGGCGGCCACGGGCACGGCCCCGCCGGTCAGTCCTGTACCGCCGCCCCTGGGAATCGCCTTGAGCCCCAGGGCGGCAATGGCCTGGAGCAGCGGCGGCACCTGCGCCTCTTCGGCGGGGCAGACCACCGCGATGGGCAGGTGCAGGCGCCAGTCGGTGGCGTCGGTGGCATGGGCCGCCAGGGTGAAGGGGTCCCAGAAGACATTATTTTCGCCGACGATGGCGCCCAGGTGCTGACGGATTCGATCGCGCAGCGGACCGACACCGGCCAATTCCGTGCGCAACGCATCCAGTTTTTGGCAGCAGCGTTCCAGCACCAACACCAGGTCCGGTTCATGTTGGCTGCGGTCGGCGATCAGGGCCAGGTCCCTTTGGGCCGCGTCCAGAAACCGCTCGCGTCGGTCGCGGTTGTCGACCCACTCCTGGTAAAGAAAAGGATTGCGGCGGTGGATGAAAAGATCCCCGACAAAGCGCATCAGCAAGCGCCAGGAGCGCCCGGTCCGCCGGCTGACCACCAGCCGTTCCAGGGGTGCCAACACCTCGTCACCCACCAACAGCGCCAGAATGCGCCGGTCGTCGGCCGACGTGTAATTATAGGGAATCTCCCGGGCCGTGGTTCTGCTCATCCGCTCCTGCCGAAACTCTCAAGTCCAAGGTCATGCATCCGAGAAACAAAAACGCTCCCGAAGGTACAATCGGGCGCGCCGTTGTTTGACCGCAATCCAATATTCAGACCCTACTTTATTGACCAACCACCACGCCTTTGCAACTCCAATTTTTATGAACGCGTAAAAGGCAACGACGGTACGTTTTTGTCATTCCCGCGAAGGCGGGAATCCAGACCACTCGAATTGATAGATCCCCGCCTTCACGGGGATGACGTCAAGAGACCACGAGGGGCTTTTTACAATAATCTCAATTTTGATGAACCGGCGAAAAGCAGCGATCACTTTGTTGCCATAATGCACACAATGTGATACCGATCCTTCATGAAGCTTATTAATTGGAACACAGAGAAAAGCATGGCCCTCAAAGAATCAAGAGGCATCTGTTTCGAAGATATTGTTTTCTATATTGAAAAAGGCGAGATCCTGGACGACTATGCGCATCCGAATCAAAAGGAATACCCCGGACAGCGGATTATGGTCGTCGGTATCGCCAACTATGCCTATCTGGTACCCTATGTTGAGAATGATGAAGAACTGTTTCTGAAAACCATCATTCCGAGCAGAAAGGCAACAAAGATATATATCGGAGATAAGAAATGAAAACCAAATTGACAAAAGAAGAGAAAACCATACTCGAAAGTTTCGAGAAGGACGAATGGATTCCCGTGGCAAACCTGGCAAAGCGGAAAAAGGAGCTCGCGGAATACGCACGCAATACCCTGAGAAAAGACAAGCGGCTGAATATAAGGATTTCTGAAAGGGATCTCATCGAGCTGCAACGAAAAGCCGTCCAGGAAGGACTGCCATACCAGACCTATGTTTCAAGCATTATTCACAAATTCATTAATGGCACCCTGGTCGAAACGAACAAATGAATCCACCGTTGCGATGAGTGCCGGCCCGCGCGCTTTTTGCAACGTCGCCAATTTTGGGCAGGCAACAGGGCAACAGGGACGCAGGGCAACAGGGACGTCCATAAATATATAAACCGAAGTTCCAGGCCTTGTTAGGGGCCTAAGCCCTGTTATCGCACTGATAATACATAAAAATATGCTTGCAAAGCCGTATTACGATCGCCAAAATGTAGGCATGTAAATATGGTAATATGGAACAAATATGCTTGACATAAAGCAATATATGGTCTATAGACATAGACATGTATATAGCTGCCGTCCCCAACCGCAACTCTCCTCCGGCAATCTTGCTGCGCGAAAGTTATCGCGAAGATGGAAAGGTCAAAAGTCGCACATTGGCCAACCTTAGCGCCTTGCCTCAATCCGCTATTGAACTTCTTCGCCGACACCTCAAAGGAGGCGATCTCGTACCTGCGCAGCAAGCCTTTGAAATCGTAGAAGACGGATCTCCCGCCCACGGACATGTGCAGGCGATCCTGACCGCCATGCAGCGCTTGGATTTTTCTTCCCTGATTTGTTCACGCGCTTCGAGACAACGTGATTTGGTATGCGCCATGGTGGTTGCACGGCTTTTGCAGCCGGGCTCAAAGCTTGCTACCAGCTTGTGGTGGCACGACACTACGTTGCCCGACATCTTGAACCTTGGCGATGCCGATGAAAATGATCTGTATCAAGCCATGGACTGGCTGCTTGAGCGCCAGGACCACATTGAGAAGAAGCTGGCTACCCGGCAT
>JBAQGR010000381.1:0-4038 GCA_049287895.1 Desulfatitalea sp. | reverse complement strand
CGATACCTGATAAAAAGCGCGTTACCAAGTGGCCGAAGGTCAGGCTACTACCCATTCGCCGTGCGCTTGTCAAAGTATAATTCCCTTGACTTGGCCTGGTGAATTGGTCAAAGTCAGCGGGTTTGGGCCGGCACGGCCGGTCACACACAAGGGATGCATAGAACATGGCGACATTCGAACCGGTCATCGGGCTGGAGGTGCATGCCCAACTGAAGACCGACACCAAGATTTTTTGCGGCTGTTCCACGCGCTTCGGCGCACCGCCCAATGCCCACACCTGCCCCATCTGCCTGGGTATGCCCGGCGTGTTGCCGGTGCTCAACAAACGGGTGGTGGAGTTCACCCTGCGCATGGCCCTGGCTACCCACTGCACAGTCCAGGAGTTGAGCCGCTTTGCCCGTAAAAACTACTTTTATCCCGACCTGCCCAAGGGCTACCAGATCTCCCAGTATGAGCTACCCCTCGCCGTCCACGGCTATGTGGAGATCCAGATCGACGGCCTGACCCGGCGCATCGGCCTGACCCGCATCCACATGGAAGAGGATGCCGGAAAGCTGCTCCACGACCCGCTGCGACCCATCAGTCGGGTGGATTTGAACCGTACCGGCGTGCCCCTGATGGAGATCGTCAGCGAACCGGACCTTCGCTCGCCCGAGGAGGCCGGTGCCTATTTGCGCACACTGCGCGCTATCATCCGCTGGATCGATATCGGCGACGGAAATATGGAAGAGGGCAGCTTCCGCTGCGACGCCAACGTATCCCTGCGGCCCGCTGGTGCAGCGGCCTTGGGTACACGGGCCGAAATCAAGAATCTCAACTCGTTCAAGCATGTCGAAAAAGCGCTGCGCTACGAGATCGCCCGGCAGACCGAAATCCTTCTTGAAGGCGGCGCGGTGGTCCAGGAGACCCGTTTGTGGGATATGGACAAGGGCGCGACCCTCTCCATGCGCGGCAAGGAAGATGCCCACGACTACCGTTATTTTCCAGATCCCGACCTACCCCCCGTGGTGGTGGACCGGACATGGATCGAAGCGGTGGCCGCCGGCCTGCCCGAACTGCCCGACCAGCGCCGGGCGCGCTTTGTGCGGGAGCATCAACTGCCCGACTACGATGCCGCCATCCTGACCTCCAGCCGTGAGCTGGCCGATTATTTCGAAAGCTGCCTGAAGATATTCGCCCAACCCAAGGTGGTGAGCAACTGGATCATGGGGCCGCTGCTGGGGTTGCTCAATAGCCAGGACAAAAACATCGAACAGTCGCCGATCGTTGCCGACCATCTGGCGGCCCTGCTCCAACTACTGGACCAGGGGAGCATCAGCACCAAGATCGCCAAAACCGTTTTCGAAGAGATGGCCGCCACAGGCCGCCAGGCGGCGGAGATCATCAAAGCCAAGGGACTTGTCCAGGTGTCCGATACCAGTGCCCTCGAACAGGCCGTCGACACGGTTCTATCGGCGGCGGCCGACGAAGTAGCGCGCTACAAGGCCGGCCAAGTCAAGCTGATGGGCTTTTTTGTGGGGCAGGTGATGAAGGCCACCCAGGGAAAAGCCAATCCGAAGATCGTCAATGAAATCCTGGCTAAAAAGCTGGCGCCGTAAAAAAATCCGAAAGAAGAAAAAGGAGCCGCCATTGAATCGCATACTCCAACATCCATATTTTCTCTTCGTCGCCATTCTTGTTTTTTGCTTCCCCTTGTCCGCCTCGGCCGCACCGGTGAAGGTAGCCGTTTTGCCATTCGCGATCCACGCCGACAAAGACTACGCTTTCCTGCAAAAAGGCATCGTGGAGATGCTCACCTCACGCCTCTCCGCACCCGGTAAGGTGGAGGTGGCCGATCCCATCGCCACCGCCGCTGCTATTGCTGAGGCCAAGGGTATGAGCGGCGAAAGCCTGGCCCGCACGGTTGCGGCTAAACTCAAGGCCGATGTGGCCATCCACGGCAGCCTCACCGTGCTGGGCGACAGCGTCAGCATCGATGCCAAGACCCTGGACGTCACCGGCAATAGACCAGCACTGACCTTTTTCAGGCAGACCCAGGGCATGGGTGAAGTGATCCCCCAGATCAACCTGATGGCCGGTGAGATCAACAGTCAGATGTTCGGCGTCACGCCAACGGCCGCTTCAGCCGCAGCCACCGTTGCATCCCCTGCGGTCGCTGCCGTGCGTCCAACAGCACCAACAAACCCAGCCGACATTCACATGCACCCTGAAAAGCTGTTGCAGAGCGGCCAGCCGGCAACGCCGGAAAGCGCCGTGGCCAACCCCTTGGTGGGCGCCGCTGGGGTCGCTCCAGCCAACCCCCTCAATCCCGCTTTTACCACGGCCCAGGGCATGCAAGCGGGCAGCGATGCCGGCTTCTGGAAGAGCCGCAACTACAACCACCTGATCAACGGCATCGATGTGGGGGATGTGGACAAGGATGGGCAGCAGGAGACTGTGGTGGCCACACCGCAAAAGATCTTCATTTACCGCTTCACTCAAGGCAAGCAGCAGAGCGTGGCCGAGATCGACGCCGGCAGCTACACCCGTTTCATCAGCGTCAGCATCGGCGATATTAACGCCAACGGCACTCCCGAAATATTCGTCACAGCCTTTACAACCGGTCTCGACGGCCTCCAATCGGCCGTTTACGAGTTCGACGGCCGAAAGTTCGCGCCCATCGTTCAGAACAGCCGCTACTATTACACCATTGTCCGTCACCCCGCGCTGGGTGTAATTCTCCTGGGCCAGCAGCAAAACAGCGGGGGGGCGACCCCTTTTGACTCTCCGATTTTCCAGTTCGAATGGAAAGGGGCCGAATATGTACCGGCACGGCCGATCTTACCGGCCCGCAAAGCCAATGTGCTGGGCCTGGCCCTCGGCGATATCAGAAACGACGGCGGCGAGACCGTTGCCTGCCTCGATGAAGACGACAGTCTGCGAGTTCTGTCGCCGAACGGTAAAAGCGAATGGAAGAGCGAGGACCATTACGGCGGCACAGCCCTTTACTTTGCCTTGCCCCCCAAAGGCCCTGGCGATTCGGACTACCGCGTGTACCTGCCGGTGCGCATACGCACCGCGGACCTCGATCGCAATGGGAAACTGGAAGTGCTGGTCGCCCAAAACCAGGACAGCGCCCGGCGGCTTCTGGACCAGCAACGATTTTTCAGCAAATCCACCATCGAAGCCTTGGTCTGGGACGGTCTGGGACTCACCCCGGCATGGAAAACCCGTCAACTGTCCGGCCGCATCCAAGATTTCGTCGTGGCCGATTTCGACAATGACGGCACCGATGAGCTGTTGGTTGCCGTAGTCACCAAAGATGGGGCCGTCATCTTCACCGATGCACAGAGCGCCCTGGTGGCCTTTGATTTAAAACCGGCCCAATAAGCCGCCGACCGGGCAGTCCGTCCCCCTGGGGAATATTTAGACTGAACGGTATGATTCCCCAGGCCTTAGCATGGTTGACTTCCCGTCAAACAAGGTATACAAAATATACAATGTTTACAAAGGAGGCATAGCCATGTCTACGAATACCATTTCCGCCCGCCTGGATGAGGCCACTCACCACCGGCTCGCGCTGTTGGCCCAGGCCACCAAGCGTTCCAAATCATATCTGGTTTCCGAAGCTGTACAGGAGTATGTCCGCGCCCAGGAATGGCAAATCGCCGCTATCCGGGAAGGGTTGGAAGCAGCCCAGAACAACGACTTCGCCACGGAAGAAGAGGTCCGCGTATTTTACAAAAGCTGGGGGATAGATGAAGCTTAGATGGGTTCGCGTAGCCCTACATGACTTGGGAGACATTGCCGATTACATAGCCACCGACAGTCCGGAATCCGCTAAAAGAGTTTTGTCACGTATCATCAAGTCAGCACGACGACTCGTCGAGCAGCCCCAGATGGGCCGACCTGGAAGAGTGTCCGGTACCCGGGAATGGATTGTTACCGGGACACCATTCATCCTGGCATATCGCGTCACTCCCGGCGAAGTTCAGATTCTGCGCGTAATCCATTCATCGCGACAGTGGCCGGCGGCATTTCCATCCAGGGAAAGTTAGT
>JBAQGR010000380.1:0-4082 GCA_049287895.1 Desulfatitalea sp. | reverse complement strand
TGCACCTTTTTCGTGGCCAAACTGCTGACCCTCTCTTTCATCAAACTAGTAGGCGGCGCCGTTATTATATGGATCGCCGTCAAGCTGCTCATCCAAGGCTCCGAAGAGCACGACCATAAGGAGGCCGGCGGTGTTATGCAGGCGCTCTGGATCATCATCGTGGCCGATATGAGCATGGGCATCGACAATATGCTGGCCGTGGGTGGTGCTTCTCACGGCAACTTTTTTCTGCTGCTCTTCGGGCTGGCCCTGAGCATCCCCTTTGTCGTATTCATGAGTTCCATGCTGGCCAAGCTGATGGACCGCTACCCGATCATTCTATATATCGGCGCCGCCGTACTGGGTAAAGTCGGCGGCGAGATGATGATCACCGATCCCTATATACACAACTGGCTGCATCCCACCAAAGTGGTCGAATACGGCGTCATGCTCTTCTTCACTATCGCCGTGCTTGTTGTGGGCCGCATTCTAGTGCGGGCCAAACGCAAGCAAGAAGCATCGGCGGCGTAGGAATCGCCGAAACAAATAAACTGAAACCGGGACCGGCAACTGCGGAATTGGGGCGCAGAGGTGGACCTGCCCTCACTCCCCCTTCTGCTTGTACCCTTCGGCTTCGATGCCGGCCTCTTTCATCAGGCGGTGGAAGTACTGGCGCTGGATGCCGGCCTGTTCGGCGGCCCGGCTGACGTTGCCGTTGGTGGCTTGCAGCAGGGCCATCACGTATTGGCGGTGAAACAGCTCGGTCATGCGATCTTTGGCTTCCTTGAACGGCAGTTGGGCCATATCGGCATTCACGTCGGCGAACATGGGTTTATCGCCGCTCTCCAGGAAGAGATCGGCCAGGCGCAACGTATCCCCGTGGCAGAAGATGACGCCGCGTTCGATGATGTTCTCCAATTCGCGCACATTGCCCGGAAAATCATAGCCCATCAAGGCCTGAAGGGCGTTGGCGGATAGGTCGCGGATCTCTTTTTGATTGAGGCGCGCGTACTTTTCCAGAAAATGGCGGCACAGCAGCGGGATGTCCTGATGGCGCTCCTTGAGCGGCGGCAGGTCAAAACGGATCACGTTGAGCCGGTAGTAGAGATCCTCGCGAAAGCGCCGGGCCTCGATGTCGGCCTTCAGGTCGTGGTTGGTGGCGGCGATAAAGCGCAAATCGGCCTTGCGCGTGGTCACGCTGCCCACGGGTTTGTATTCACCTTCTTGCAGCAGCCGCAACAGCTTGGTCTGCAGGGTGGGGCTCAGGTCCCCGATCTCGTCCAGAAACAAAGTACTTTCGTGCGCCTCTTCCACCAATCCTTTCTTGTCTTGCCAGGCGCCGGTAAAGGCGCCCTTGACATGGCCGAACAGCTCGCTCTCCAGCACATGCTCGGGTATGGCCGTGCAGTTGATCGTCACCATCTTGCGCCCGCCGCGGCGACTGTTCTGGTGAATGGCCTGGGCCACCAACTCCTTGCCCGTTCCGCTGGGGCCGGTGATCAGCACGGTGGCCATAGTAGGCGCCACCTGCCGGATGCGGTCGAAGATCGCCTGCATGGAAGGACTAGCCCCCACCAGGGCGGCGAATCCTTTCTTCTCGGCCAGGGCGTCGCGCAACGCCTGGTTTTCCCGGACGATGGCCTGCCACTGCATCACCTTCTCCACAGTCATCAGGATGCGCTCGCGCCGAAACGGCTTGGTGATGTAGTCGTAGGCCCCTTTGCGCGTGGCCTCCACGGCCGTTTCGATGGTGGCATAGGCGGTCATGATCACCACGGCCACATCGGCGCGGAGCTGTTTGACTGCCTCCAGAAAGCGGATGCCGTCCATCTTGGCCATCTTCAAGTCGGTGATCACCATGTCGAAAGGCGACTGACTGAAGAGCGCCAGGGCTTTCTGGGGGTCCGGCTCGGTGACCACCTCGTGGGTGCTCTCTTCGTTGAGGATGCGCTTCAAGAGCAGCAGCATATCGGCTTCGTCGTCGACGATCAGAATTCGGCCCGCCATTTTTCTTCTCCCGTATGCGTCGGCAGTTCCACCGTGAAGGTCGTCCCCTGGGGCTTCTCCCCGCCGTTGTGGGTCTGGCTTTCACAGGTGATGGTGCCGCCATATTTGTTGATGATACCGTAACTGACAAACAATCCCAGGCCCGTGCCCTCGCCTTCGGGCTTGGTGGTGAAGAAGGGCTCGAAGATGTGGTCGAGGTGCTCAGGGGCGATGCCCGTGCCTTGATCCTGCATCTGGACCACTACGCGCTGGCAGCCGGCGACCGGTCCGGTGCGGATGGTCAGCCGGCCGCCCACGGGCATGGCCGCGGCCGCGTTGTTGATCAGATTTAAAAAGACCTGCTGCAACTGCCGGTCGTCGCCCCGCACCCTGGGCAGGGTCGTGGTGAATTCGGTGCGCAATTCGATGGTTTTCATCTCCAGGCTGTGGCGCACTACCTTGATGATCTCGGCCAGGCATTCGTTCAGATCGGTGTCGGCGGTCTTCTCCTGGCCCACACGCGCGAAACTGAGCAAATTCTCCACGATCTGCTTGCATTGCAACCCCTGGCGTTCGATGATCTTCAGATCCTCGTACTCCTGGCTGCCCGGTGCTTTCTTGCGCACGAGCAGATCACAGAAACCCAGCATCACGCCCAGGGGGTTGTTGATCTCATGGGCCACGCCGGCAGCCAGGGTACCCAGAGAGGCGAGCTTTTCGGTGTTGATCAAAA
Organism: Desulfatitalea sp.; assembly: GCA_049287895.1. Classification (GTDB taxonomy): domain Bacteria; phylum Desulfobacterota; class Desulfobacteria; order Desulfobacterales; family Desulfosarcinaceae; genus Desulfatitalea. The sequence continues at coordinate 1,384 of JBAQGR010000380.1, read as the reverse complement.
AACGCTCCAGACGCTTGTTTTCGGTGATGTCCCTGGCGATGCACAGCACTGCGTTCATCCGGCCGGCTTCATTTTTCAACGGCATGAAGTTGGCGCTGATCCAGATGGGCGTGTCGCCCACGGTCCATTCGAATTCATCGCGCACGCTCTTGCCGGTCTCGTAAACGTTCTGGACGATTTTGATCTGCCGGGCCGCGATCTGGGGCGTGAACAGACGATCGACCCCCTGGCCTACAAGCTCTTCAGCGGTGCCGCCGAAACAGGTGGCCGTGAAACTATTGACCGAAAGCAGCCGGCCCTCGCCGTCCAGGGTGAAGATAAAGTCCTCGGCGCTCTCTACCAGGCTGCGGTAGTTCTCCTCGGAACGCTTCAACGCCTGGGTCCGGGCCGTGACGATGGCTTCCAGTCGTTGCGACCAGCGGATCTGAAAGAACAATATGACGCCGGCGGCGCCGACAACGACCAGCAGCACCAACCCCTGCAAGAGCGTTTGCAAGTGGTGGATCTTGGTAAGCGCCTCTTCGATCTCATACACCGGCGCCACCACGGCCACCGACCAGTTCCGGTCGGACCGGCCGGAAATTTTTATGGGCGTGTAGGCGATCAGCTTCTGGATTTCACCGGTGACCCCCCTATGCCAGGCGGAAGAGTAAACACCGATGCCTTCCTGACCCTTGAGCATGCCTTCGCGCTGGATCTGGTTGATTTGAACGAACGACTGGTTTTTAAACACATCTCCCCGTGCGCTGAAGGCATCTTTGCCGATAAATTCAACATACGGGTGGTAGAGAAAGATGCCCTTATGATCGACGACCCAGGCATAGCCGGTTTGACCGGAGCGGATGTTTTTGACGCTCCCACCGACGAACCATCCGATGTGAACATGGAAAACGATGGCCCTGGACCGGTCCGCGGTCAGGGGCGCCGCCAGTTTCAATATGGGTTCGGAATTCTCTACGATAGTTGCCGACACCCAGGGTTCGTCCTCTGTTGGAGATACGACGGCCAGATTGTCCGCCCACATGCGGACATCGATCGGCGCCATCGTTGTTTTAATAAACGGAGTGTAAATGGTGCTCCGGTTGTTTTGCAAGTCGAGAAGTTCCATTTTGTACACACCAATTTCCATCACTCTCTTGAAAGACTCCCGGATTGCGTGCGGGAACTCTTCGGACTGTGACGTCTCCGGCCCCAGAAGCTGGGCCAGGGTCCCTATCTCCCTTTTCAGCATGCGCAGGTCCCGCTCGATCTGGGCGCGGATGCTTCGGGCGATAACGAGTTGCTCCTCATTGAAGCGATCGGCAACCGCGATGCGTGTCTCTTTTCCAGCCCAACGGCTGATGCCCATTCCAACAACAATCATCACGACGGCCACGCCGATGAC
>JBAQGR010000379.1:0-6577 GCA_049287895.1 Desulfatitalea sp. | reverse complement strand
CCATGAGCTTGGACGAGATGGTGCTGGCCGTACGGGCGTTGATGGTGGCCACGGCCTCGTAGAACGACGGCTCCTGGCTGATGCGCACCTCGGCTACCGGCGCCTTGATGGTCTGGCCGGCCCCCGGAGCGCTGGTTCCGGGGCCGATCTCCTGGCCGCAGGCGAGCAGGGTGGCATAAAGCAATAAAATGGCGGCGAACATGCTTTTTGAGTGCATACTTCTCTCCGGCTGGCGTTCTATTGAAAATCTTTATCGATGGTCCCGGTGGCAAAGGCCAGGGCGATGCGGGCCACGGTGTAATCATGGAGCGCCTTGAAATGCTGGGTCTGGGCCTGTTGATGGGTCACCTGGGCATCCAGCAGGCTGATCAGGGCCAACAGACCATTCTCGTAGCGGTTGGCCACGATGCGCAACCCCTCTTCGGACTGGGCCACGGCCCTGCGGGCCACCTCGATGCTCTGCCAGGCGCTCTGGGCCTGGTAGAAGGCCTGCTCGGTATCGACGCGTACACCCAGAACCAGGGAGTCGCGCATGGCGCGGATTCTGGCGAGCAGCGCCTTGGCTTCGGCCGATTGGGCCGAAATGCGCTGGCCGCTGAAAAGGTTCACTTGGACCACCGCGCCAACGGTGTAGTTGTCCTGGGAATCGTCGAACTGTTCGGAGTTGATCTCATAGTTGCCCTGCAGGGCCAGGGACGGATAGTGGCCCGCGCGGGCGCGGCTTACCTGAGCGCGGGCGATCCCTTCCTGGATTTGCATCTGCTTCAGGTCAGGACGATGCGCCAGGGCCTTGGCCACCCATCCATCCAGATCGCCCTGACTGGGCGCAGCCTGGGTCAGAGCGCTGACTAATCCAGCGGCCCCGGGAACCGCTTCGGGTCGCCCCATGGCGGCACCGAGCATGGCCAACGTCACCTGCACCTGACTCTCGGCCATAAGCTGCTGCTGTTCCAAATCGGCGATGCGCACCTGGGCCCGCAGTTCATCGCTCTTGACGGCCAGACCGCTGCGCTGGCGGTCCATTACCACCTTCAGATGGGCACGCGCCGTCTCGAGTGCCTGGGTCACCACATTGCGGTTTTCCACAGCCAGCAGACACGCCACATAGGCCATGGCGGTTTGGGCGATCACCCCCTGTTCGCCGCGCAGGAGCGCCAGTTGACCGGCCTCCTGGTTCTGCTGGGCCTGGCGCCAGCCGATCCAGTCGCGCCCACCGTCAAACAACTGCCATGTCAATGTTAGGGCGGTTTTGAAATTGTTGATGGCATCAGGATTGTTGAGCCGGTCCGGTGAAAAATCCTGAGGGGTGATAACCCCCTGATTGAGACGGGTGCCGAAGGCCCACAGCGGGCTGTTGGTATTGCTGTAGGCTTCCGACACATCCAGTTGGGGCAACAAGCCCGAGCGCGCCTGGGTGGTTTGGGCCACCGCGGCCTCCACCTGATGGCGGGCCGCATGGACGCTGGGGCTGTGAACCAGGGCCGTGGCGATGGCCTCGGAGAGGCTCAACGGCGGATGGCCCTCGGCAAATGCCATCAGCGGCAAGACGAGGACGACCCAACAGACCGCAAGGGCCCAGGAAAAGAGGCAGGATCTTTCTCTCGGCGGCTTCATAGACTTTCTCCATTGATGGGTGCGCTGTTGCGCATCGAAGATTGCACCTACCATACGCCATCCGACTCTCACTTTCAATTGCTTCCCAACCGTCTTCCTGGCACCAAAGATGCATTAAATTTGGGAAAAGGTGGCACCGGTCGATGCATCCAAGACTTTCGCCCGCGGATGTCACGGCCAGATGCTCTTAAATATCAGCCATACAAGGGGACCGCCAAGGGATCGCACATCATGGAAACCGACCGAATCGCCATTTTGACCGCTACCATTGATAACATCCCGACCCTGCCCCTGGTCGTCAGTCGGGTGATGGAGATCACCGCCAACCCGGACAGCAGTGCACAAGAGCTCATCAACCTGCTATCCACAGACCCGGCCCTCACCATCAAAATTCTTAAAATAGCCAACTCGGTCTTTTACAGCAGGTCCGGCAAAATCGCCACCATTCGGGAAGCGGTGATGACGATTGGGTATAAAGAGGTGCGCAACATCGTCCTCGCCTCGGCCGTATGCAATAATTTCGCTAAGCTCAAAAAGGTCCAGGGGTTTGACGCGCACCTGTTCTGGCGTCATTCGTTTGTCACCGGCCTTGCCTCCCAAATGATGGCCCAGGGAATGAAAATACCTGCCGGAGAACTGTTCGTGGCCGGGCTGATTCACGACATCGGCAAATTGGCCATGGTGATGGCCTTGCCGGCCGAGTTCACCAAAATCAGCAAGATGACCGGCAATGTCGGCATGGAGAACCTCCTCGCGGAAAAACATGTACTGGGCTTAACCCATGAAGAGGTGGGCGCCCGGCTTTTAAAACGGTGGATATTGCCCCCAAACCTGGTCGCCGTTGCCGGGTGCCACCATCGCCCCGCTGCGGCGGAGGCCAATTCAATCTACCCTTTGATCGTCCATCTGGCGGACTTTCTGGCGCATATCCATGGCGTCTCAGCTGACCCGCCGGCAGCACCGCATTTACCCGAAGGATGTTTTTCAGCGGAAACCGTTTCGCTGGCCCGCTCGAATGGGATCGAATGGCATCCCGAGGCCGTCATGAAGCACGCCGACAGCCTGGAGCAATTAAAGACAAAACAAGCCTCTGTTCTGGATATTTTCCTGGCTTAGCCACTTCCCATGCGGCCGTTGGGCCGACTTGCCTCATGCCCGGGAATCGATTCGATCCCCCATGATGACACCAGCGCTGTTTTCATATATATCCCAATTTGTTGAAACCGCATCAGGAGCCCAAGGCGGATAAAAACTTTCAACCACCGAAAGGGGCGTTTGCCTATGAGCCAGAACTCGTACCGCATCGGCATTGATTTGGGCGGCACGAAGATCGAATCCGTTTTGCTGGCGACCGACGGCCGGACCCTGTCGCGTCACAGGATTGCCACCCCCAGACACACGAATGCCGCTATCGAATACTCGGCTATCCGCGATGCGGTGGTCCAATCGATCGCCGCATCCCAACGCACAATTCCCGATAGGATGCCTTGTACCATTGGCGTGGGAATCCCCGGCACCATCCAGCACGCCACTGGCCTGGTGCAGAACGCCAACACCACCAGCCTGAGCGGCCGACCGTTTCAAAAAGAGCTGGAGAACCTTCTGGGCCGGGCCATCGTCATGGAAAACGACGCCAACTGTTTTACGCTGGCCGAGGCTCACATGGGGGCCGGCCGGGGGTACGAGATGGTGTTCGGCATCATCATGGGCACCGGCTGCGGCGGCGGAATTTGCATTCAGGGGCGAATTCACGCCGGACGGCATCAGATCGCCGGCGAATGGGGCCACTTCTCCGTCGATCCCGCCGGTGAGCGTTGCTACTGCGGCAATCCCGGCTGCATCGAGACCAAAATCAGCGGCGGGGGCGTGGCCAAAGCGTTCCAGCGACGCTTTGGACGCAAACTGACCCTGGAACAGATTACCGCTGGCTATCGCCAGGGGGACGACCCCGAATGCGCCCAAGCCTTCGAGCAGTTCCTCGACGATTATGGCCGCTGTGTGGGCGGTTTGATATCTCTGCTGGACCCCGATGTGGTGGTCCTTGGCGGCGGCGCCTCCAATATCGACGAGCTCTACACGCTAGGCTTGGAGCGGGTCCGTCACTATGCGTTTCATGAACAGGTCCAGACCCCGATCCTTAAAAACCAGTTGGGCGATTCAGCCGGCGTCTTTGGCGCGGCCTGGATCGGGAAGTGATATAAAGGTCGAAGGGGTTGGATGCTTCACCCCCTGGCACAAAAAGCGCTTTTAAATAATTGGTGATCGGGCTATGGTTGCACGATTCATCGAGCGCTGATGAAATCAGCGATACCAGCCGCTCCGCTACCACTTTGGTTGAAAATATGAAAACGGGATCCACTATGACCTATGCCGAGTTCAATCGAGTCGTCACTATCTCCAAAAAGGACATCTATCAGGAGACCATCGCCGAAAACCGCGAAACCATGCGGGTCAAAAAAGAAAAGACCGTCGTCAAGAACCTGGAAAAGATATTTGGCGCGGTGCTGAAAATCAGCAACCGCAAAGGGTTCAAGGCCATGAGCATGCGCGATCTGAGCCGCGAAAGCGGGTTGAGCATGGGGGCGCTCTACACCTATTTTTCAAGCAAGGACGAACTGCTGGAGATGCTCCAAAACCAGCAGCGCTCGATTTCCGAGCGCATCCTGCGGCAGCGAGTGGCCGAGGAGGAGACAGTGCCGGCTAAGCTGAAGGCCGCCATTTTCACCCACCTCTACCTGAGCGAAGCCATGCAGCCGTGGTACTATTTCTCTTTCATGGAGGCCAAAAATCTAAACAAAGTCGAACGCGACAAGGCGGTGGCCAGCGATCTGAACCTTGAAAGAGTGTTCGAAAACATCATTAAGCAAGGCCAAGCCGAAGGCGTCTTTTGCAATCACAGCAGCCAATTGACCGCCAGCATCATCCAAGCCATGCTCCAGGATTGGTACCTGAAGCGCTACAAATACGCCAAACGCGGCATCTCGGTGGATCAATACGCCGAGTTCATTTTAGAATTCTTGAAAAAGTTCCTAGCCCCCGCGTAATTCGTCCCGACGAGATCGCAAGCAAATCCAGGGCGAATCGCCACCACCGTCCGTTTACGTTCAAAAATAGAGCGAACGTTCGGTTTTATTTGTTGACAGGCCGTCCCCCTCCTGCTAATGTTTTTGATAGCTCGCGGCAACCATTCGGACAATGGTTTTGAAACACAGGCAGGCGTTGAGTTTTTAGCCTTTTCAGTGAAGACGGTTCAATTTATTTCACCCCTTTGGTCTCCGGCGTGACCGGATGAGGAGGAAAAATGAGGACAAAGCAGGAATACATCCAGGGTCTATCTAAAATGAAACGCAACATCTATTTCGACGGCGAGTTGCTCGACCGCACGGACGAATTGCAGATGGATTGCCTCAACACCATTGGCACGACGTACGATGAAGCCCTACGGCCGGAGAATCAAGAACTGTGCACCGCCATCTCCCATCTCACCGGCCAGCGCATCAACCGTTTCAACCATATCCATCAAAACCCCGGCGACCTGCATAAAAAACAGGATATGACCCGCATGCTCTGCCAGAAAGTGGGCGGCTGCATCCAGCGCTGCATGGGCATCGACGCCACCAACGCCATCTATAACGTCTCCTATGAAGCCGACAAGATGAACAAGGGCGAGACCCAATACCACGAAAACTTCAAAAAATGGCTGACCCGCTTCCAGACCGAAGATCTGGTGGGTTGCGCGGCCCAGACCGACGTCAAGGGCGATCGCATGCTGCGGCCGGCCGAACAGCCCAATCCGGGCTCTTATGTTTTTATAAAGGAGCGCCTCAAGGATGGTATCGTGGTCAGCGGCTGCAAGCTGCATATCTCCGAAGCCTCGGTTGCCGACGAGGTGCTGGTGATCCCTACCCGCGCCCTGCGCAAAGAGGATAAGGATTATGCCGTGGCCTTTGCCATTCCAGGGGACTGGGATGGGTTGAAACAGGTGGTCACCATCCACAACCTGAGGCCCCGCACGCACTTCAAGCGCGGTTTTGTGCAAGGCTCCACCGATTCCTACATGATCTTCGACGACTGCTTTGTACCTTGGGACCGCGTCTTTTTAGCCGGCGAGTATCAACACGGCGGCATCCTGGCTCTGCTCTTCGCCCTGTTCCACCGGCACTCCTATTCGGGCTGCAAACCGGCCATCGGCGATGTCATCCTGGGCACCGCGGCCCTGGCCGCCGAGGTGAACAACGTGCACAAAACCTCCCACGTCCGCGAAAAGCTGGCCGAGATCATCATGACCACCGAACTGGGCTATGCGGCCGGATATACAGCTTCGGACCTGGGCAAACCCGAAGTGTTTATCCCCGGCGTGGGGTTCACGCCCTACGGCCCCGGCTCCTACATTCCCCATTCGATCTACTGCAACGTGGGCCGCTGCCTGTCGGGTGAAGCGGTTTACAGAGAAGCCGAAATGCTGTGCGACATCGCCGGTGGCGTCGTGGCCACCTTCCCCCATGAAGCGGATTTCGCCAATCCCGAGACCAAAGAACACCTGCTCAAGTACACCAAGCGCAATCCGGACATGCCCGTGGAAGACCAGGCCCAGTTCTGGCGCTTTCTGGGAGACAGCCTCTGCTCGGCCAGCGGCGGCATCACCCAGGTCGGCAACTACCATGGCGGCGGATCGCCGATCATGGAGCAGATCGCCATCACCAGCCAGTACGATATCGAGTCCCGTAAGAAGCTGGTGAAGTATATCGCCGGCATGAGCGGTGGCGACCGGGAAGCAATGACCAAAAAAGAAAAATAGCCCATAGGCAGGACCCATCCTTTGGGCTTGCATCCCATGTACCCCTCCCCGGCCTCCGGGTAGGGGTACATGCGTTGGTTCGCTTAGCGCAAAGACAACCAGAAGCAGTTCAAGAAGGAGTACAAGCCGATGAGTCAAAACAAGGCTGGCCGTCTGAATACGAAA
>JBAQGR010000378.1:0-1598 GCA_049287895.1 Desulfatitalea sp. | reverse complement strand
GCGTGCCCAGATGATCGTTGTGGAAATAATAGACCGCGCCGGCGGCATCGAGCATGGCCAGGGGCTGGCCGAGCAGCCAGATGTAGGCGCGGCGCAGGGTGCCGGTGGCGGTGGTCTCGGCGATGAGCTGGCCGGCCGGGTCGTAGTGGTAGATGACTGCTGCGCCCGCCTGCTTTTGGGAGCGTTGGCCGCTGCTGTTGTAAAGAAATTCGGCGGGCGCGGCCATGGGCGGGCTGGGGTTGGCGGCACCGGGGATGCGCTGGACGGTGTTGCCGTCGGCGTCATACTGGAACAGTTCGGGATGGGTGCCGGTGATGGTTTGCAACCGGTTGGTGCCCGGATAGTAGGCGTAGCTGTCGCTTTGCGTGCCCTGGGTGCTGGTTTTGCGGTTGCCCACCCGGTCGTAGGCATAGCCGATGGTGCCGTAAACGCCGGTGGCGCTGGTCAGCCGGTAGAGGTCGTCGTAGCCGAAGCTCTGGCTGCGGGTTGTGTCCAGATTGTCGGTGATCGCTTCGATGTTGCCCACGTTGTCGGGCGTATAGGTGCGGTTCATGACCGTAGCGGCGGTGATGGTCTTGAGCTGGTAGTTCTTGTCATAGGTGCGCACGGTCTGGAGGCCGTTGCCCAGGGTCATGGCGCTCACGGGGCCGAAGGGCTTGTAGGCCAGATTGGATGCCAGGGTCTGGGTGCCGTTGAGCACCACGGCTCCGATGCGCGCCGGGTCACTGGGATCGGGCCGGTATTCGATGGTCTGGCCCGTCGGGTAGACCATGGAGCGCAGGTTGCCGGCATCGTCGTAGTCATATTGGGTCACATATTGGATGCCGTTGAGGGTGCGCGTTTCACTTTCCAGCCGGCCGTCCGTGTCATAGCTGTACGCGACAGTCCCGGATGGATCGGTGACCGCGGCCAGGCGGCCGAGAAGATTGGCGCCGCTGCCGGTGTCGTAGGTCATGGTCACGTTCTGGGCCGGGTCGCTGTATAGAATATGGGTCAGCCGGCCCAGAAGATCGTACTGGTACTCGATGCTTTTGCCGTTCTGCACCTTGAAGCGCAGGTTGCCGGCCGCATCGTAGCTGTACAGGGTCGTGCCGGTGTCGGACGAGTCGGTCTCCACCAGGCGGCCCAGGTCGTCATAGTCGTAGGCGGTCACGTGGCCTTCGGCGTCGGTGACCGAGGATAGATTGCCGTGGCGGTCGTAAGCGTAGGTGGTAGTGGCGTTGCCGGGCTGGACCACCTGGTAAAGGCGGTCGAACAGGTCGTAGTGATATGTGGTGGCCTTGCCTTCGGCATCGGTGACCGAGGCCAGGTTGCCGGCATCGTCATAGGCATAGACGGTTTCCAGATTGGCGCTGTCGGCGGTGTTGCGGTGCAGGCTCTTCCAGGGTTTGCCGGGGGCCAGGTCCGGGTTGGTGGCAGGATTGCCCCAGTCCGTGCCGCGATAGTGGGTCTGGACGTTGTCGGCCCCGAAGATCGACTCTTCGGTGCGCCGGCCCTGGGCGTTGTAGCCGTAGTAGATGAAGTTGCCCGACGGGTCGATGATCTTTTCCACGAACCCGGCGGCGTTGTACGTATACTCCATGGTGCGGCCCAGGGGG
>JBAQGR010000377.1:0-8738 GCA_049287895.1 Desulfatitalea sp. | reverse complement strand
TGATGAACGCATGGAGTATCACGATGCGTCGATGACTCATGAAACAATAAAGCGCCCTTCCAATTCCCTCACGGCCTCGCGGTCTTAACTCGAACAGTCCATCGCCCATGGTGCGCGAATGCGGCATACGTAATTGTGGTCCGAATTCCATCAAAAGCTCCACCATTCGAGTGTAATCGGCCTACGCACCATTCGGCCAGCATTCAATTTCCGTTCGGACACGCAAATGAAAATACTCGACGGTATATGTGTATGTCATCGTCCCCGAGTTAGCATATATGCTAACAATCGTCAACCGATTTTAGGTGTATGGGGGACGCCCTTTATATTTTTTCAGCACACATTAATAAATCGCCATGCCCAGACAAGCCAGAATAGACGCACCGGACGCGGTGCATCACATCATTGCCAGAGGGATCGAGCGCGGCAAGATATTCCGGGACGATCATGATTGCGATACCTTTATCGAACGGCTTGACGAATTAGTCGTCGCGACCCAGACCCAATGTTTAGCCTGGGCGTTGATCCCAAACCATTTTCACCTTTTGCTGAAAACCGGCAAGGTACCCATCGCTTCAATCATGCGTCGTTTGCTGACCAGCTACGCCATCGGCCACAACCGGCGTCATCGGCGAAGCGGGCACTTGTTTCAAAACAGGTACAAATCGATCCCCAGATCAGGGATGGCGTGATGGCCGCATCGCCGGCCAGCGCGCACCACTTTTCAACACTCTTGAACGATTCCCGGCTCAAGGTGCGGCCGGATTTGATTTCAATGGGCATCCATCGCGTGCCTTGCTCAACGATCAGATCGACTTCATTGCCGTTGCTGTCCCGCCAGAAGTAAAAGTCCGGCTTTACGCCACGGTTAAAGCGCGATTTCATGAGTTCGGAGACGATCAATGTCTCGAAGATTTGCCCTCTCAATGGATGGGTTTCGATTTGCTCTTCATTTCTAATGCCCAAAAGCCATGATACCAGGCCCGCATCTTAGAAATAGAGCTTGGGCATTTTTACAAGGCATTTATTGAAGCTGGCATAGTGTGGGCGCAAGAGAAAAACCAAGCAGCTCGCTTCGAGAACCGATATCCAGGCCTTGGCCGTGTTATGGGTGATGCCGCACTCCGTTGCCAGGGATGAGAGATTGAGCCACTGCGCCGTGCGCCCGGCACATAACCGTACGACGAAGCGCTGGTATGCTATCCTTGCCGTACAATGGCCCGGGGAATCAAGCGCCTCAGGATTTTCAAAAACGATGTGGGCTGCAATGATTTTGTCAGAGCCCAGAACCGGCCAGGTCCCCAACGCATGCCCTATCCAGTAAAAATTTACAGCCTGTTAGGACGTTGCTGAATGCAATAGCGCACGACTCAGCACGTTTGCTTTACATGTTTACCCCAAAGATCGCCAGCATAGGCGGAAGAATGATTATTCGATAATTTTTTATTGACATGCAAAAATCGATTGTATAACAAGTGCCCAACTTGGGGCATGTTCGGTCCTGCCATCTTATCTTATAACCCCGCCGGCAGTGCCAAAACATGATTTTTCAGGCTTCACCCTATATCTCTACAATTGGGCACGACATCTGATCCTTTCGCGAAAGAGTGCGGAAGGCTCCGGATGGAGGCATATGCTCGCCAAGCGCGCCGTCTTGACGTTGGCGTGGCGCTTTGCTGCCTCCTGACGATGAGCCGCCATTAAAACAATTTACGCGCGGCGCAAAGGAAATACCATGGTCTTTTTCCCCCCGGCCAACGCCCCCCGGTTTCTCTTCAGGGCGGGCGACACCGAACTGATGGTGGTGGCATTCAGAGTCGAAGAGCGCATATCCGCGCCGTTCTTCGCGGAGCTGACCCTAGCCTCGGAAAAAGAGCTCGCTTTCGAGAAGATAGTCGGCAAGTTTGGCCTGCTGACCATGGAAAGCGACACGGATCGCTATCTGCACGGCATCGTGCGCCGATTTACCCAAAGCGGCGTCAATGGCCGTTTTCTGCTTTACCAAGCCCAGCTTGCTCCCCAGTTCCAGTTGCTGAGCCTGGAGCAGGATTGCCGCATTTTTCAGAACAAAAGCGTGCCCGACATCATCAAAGAAGTGCTGGAAGAAAGCGGCATCCTGAGCACCATGTTCAAATTCCGGTTGATGGGACGCTATGCGCCGCGTGAATATTGCGTTCAATATCGGGAAAGCGATTTGGCTTTCATCTCCCGGCTGCTGGAAGAAGAAGGGATTTTCTACTTTTTCGAACATCGCAAAGATAACCACCTGCTGGTCTTCGGCGACGGCACCGTCAATTACCAGCCCATCGTCGGAAAGGCCCAGGTGCCCTTCACGCCCGGCGGGGGGCTGGTGGCTGAACAGGAGGCCGTCAGCGCGTTTCATCTTTCCCGCCAGATCCGCACAGGAAAATGCACCTTGCGCGACTTTAATTTCGAAAAACCGTCGCTGGATCTGACCGCAGACTGCGCGGAAGACAATCAAGCACGTTCGGAGATCTACGATTACCCCGGCGCGTATTCCCTCACGCCGGAGGGCCAGCGCCTGGCCCAGGTGCGTTTGCAGCGGGCGGTGATGTTTAAGGATCAGGCCGAAGGTAAAAGCGTCGTGCCGCGTTTTATCCCCGGATTTACCTTTACGCTGGAAAGAGGCGACCCCCCCGGCCTGAACGGCCAATATCTGCTCACCGGGGTCCTCCACGCCGGTGCCCAACCCCAGGTGCTGGCCGAAAAAGCGACCGCGGAGAGCGGCACCCACTATGAAAATGAATTCTTCGCCATCCCCGCGACGGTAACCATTCGCCCCGAGATCAAAACCCCCAAACCGACCATCGAAGGAGTACAGACCGCCATTGTCACCGGCCCGGCGGGAGAAGAGATCTACACGGACCGGCATGGCCGGGTAAAAGTGCAATTTCACTGGGACCGCATTGGGAAAAACGACGATAAGAGTTCTTGCTGGATTCGCGTCAGCCAACTGTGGGCCGGCGCCGGCTGGGGCGCCATGTTCATCCCGCGCATCGGCCAGGAGGTGATCGTCGATTTTTTGGAAGGCGACCCGGACCGGCCCATCATCACCGGCCGCGTGTATCATGGCGAGAACGTGACGCCTTACGACCTTCCGGCACAGAAGAGCAAAAGCACCATCAAATCCAACACCACCTCCGGCGGCAGCGGCTCCAACGAATTGCGCTTCGAAGACAAAAAAGAGAACGAAGAGATCTACCTGCACGGCCAAAAGAACTGGACTATCGCCATCGAGAACGACAAGAATCAGACCATCGGCCACGACGAAACCCTGAATGTCTCCAACAACCGTACCAAAAGCGTGGGGGTGGATCAGAGCGAAACCATTGGCAAGAACAAAACCATCACGGTAGGTGCCAACCACGACGAAACCATCACCAAAAACAAGAGCCTCAATGTGGGCGCCGATCACCGTGAATCCATCAAGGGCAACGCTGACATTGTCATCGGCGGCGACCTGACCCAAACCATCATCAAGGGCGCCACCGAGAAGATCGGCGCAAGCTTTGACCTGAACATTACCCAAAACGCCAAGGAGATGGTGGGCCAGAACAAGAGCATCGATATCGGCCAGAAGTTTACCGTCCATGCCGCCGGCCAGGTGCACACCTTCAGCGACACCCAGATCCGCCTCGAATCCGGCGGTGCTACCGTGGTGCTCAACCAAAGCGGCGACATCATCCTCAGCGGCGCCAATATCAGCATTAATGCCAGCGGCAAATTGATCCTGAAAGGGACCAAAATCTTTTCCAATTGAGGCCAATCCCATGCAAAAAACCCTGGAAGAACTCGTCGCCATCGAACCCAAACCACCCTCGACCGCCGCGGCCCCGCGCATCGGCCGCATCGCCGGCACCGATGCCCGCGGCCGCATCCTGGTGAGCATCGCCGGTGCCGCGCCCATGCCGGCCCGGCACGTGGCTGGCATGGGCCAGGCCGAACTGCTGGCCAACCGCAACCGCGAAGTACTGCTCAACTTCGCCGACGGCGATCCCCGGCAACCCATCATCGTGGCCCTCATGGCCGAGCCCATCCATGAACTGGTCTGCCTCGATCCGGCCCCGGTCTTGCCCGACAAGGCCATGGTGGACGACCGCATAGTGACCCTCGAGGCTGCCGAAGAGATCCGCCTCCAATGCGGGCCGGCCAGCATCCTGTTGCGCAAGGACGGCAAGATCGTGCTCAAGGGCGTCGAGATTGTCTCCCGCGCCCAGCAGGCCAACAAAATCAAAGGGGCCTCGGTGCAGGTCAACTGATGCGGATACCGTGGAACTGATCAATACCACTACCCATGAAGCGGCCTGGCACCTGGCCCCCGACCCCCACGGCCGTCAAATGGTCTGCGTGGCCGTTAAAGCCACGTTCACTATCCCCGATACCGGCCGCGCCCCCGAGCCAGCACCCCGGCCCCTGTCTCTATTCCTCGGGGACGAATACTTCGGCCCGCCCGGCCGCTCCGCGATACGCTATCCGGCCGATCTGGTGCTCGAAAAAGTCGCCACCGATGTAGGGGTGGTGGGACATGCCCACAGCCCGGGCGGCAAACCGGTGGCCTCGTTGCCGGTTTCGGTGCAGGTCGGCTCTCTGGAAAAAACGATACTGGTAATCGGCAACCGTTGCTGGGAGAAAAAAGGGTTGTTCGGCGGTGTGCGGCCCTCGCCGCCCGAACCCTTCGTGTGCATGCCCCTGGGCTACGAGCGCGCCTATGGCGGAGAAGATCAGGGCACAATTTATCCCCTGAACCCTTTGGGGAGAGGCTTTATAGTCGATCCCAAAAAAGCCGTGGGACGGCCCTTGCCCAACATAGAAGAAACGGAGCACCCGATCCAATCGCCCAGGGACCAGCCTGTTCCGGCCGCCTTGGGTTTCGTTGCGCCCTACTGGCCCCAGCGCCAGCAATATGCCGGCACCCACGACGACCACTGGCGCACGAGCCATTGCCCGTTGCTGCCCGAGGATTTCGACCCCCGTTTTTTCAACGCCGCCGTTCCGGGTTTGATCGCCAATGGATTCCTCAAGGGCGGTGAAGGGGTAGCGCTTTGCAATCTTTCGCCCAAAGGCTTGCGGACGTTTGATCTTCCCCGCATCACGCTCTTGGTCACTGTGCGCATCGGTAAATCGCCGTACTATCGACCGGCTGATCTATATACTGTTCTATTCGAACCCGAAGAAGAACGCTTTTCCATGACTTGGGGCGCTTACCTGCCGGCGGGCAAACAGCCGGGCCGGATTGCCTATATCAAGGTGGAGATGGGGAACTGATTCGATGGAAGAGATCGCCATCACCGCCATCAATGCCCACACCCCCGTTGGCCACGGCGCCGCTATGACGGCAGCTTCGGTGCGCGCCGGCCTCACCCGCTTTACAAAATCGGAAGAGTTCAAAGATAGCGAGACGAATCCCATCACCATGGCCCAAATCAAGGGCATGGACGACAAGAATACCCACCGGGCCGAACGCCTCGCCGCGATCGCCGACCACTGCCTGGCACAGATGCTGGAGATCTACTTCGCCGGAGTGATGTATCGCCCGCCACGCATCCACCTCTTTTTGGGCGTTGCCGCGTCCCAACGGCCCGGACCCCGTTATGAGAAATACTGCCTGCCCCGCCTGCAAAGCACCCTTGCCGAGCTAACCGCTCAGGTGGAGGCTCAGAGCCTTGCCAAGGGCAATACCGCGGCCCTCTATGGCCTGGACCTTGCGGCCCAGACCATCGCGGCCCAGCCCGATACCCTGTGCATCGTTGGCGGCGTCGATTGTTTGCTGAATCCCGACACCCTGAACTGGTTCGAAAAAGACCGGCGCTTGAAATCGGAAAGCAAAGACCGCGCTTTTGGATTGATCCCCGCCGAAGCGGTGGGGTTTATGGTAGTAGAATCCAAACCGCTGGCCATGCGCCGGGGGAAGAAGATTCTGGCCCAGGTGGCCGGCCTTGGCCTGGCCCAGGAGCCGGCGCCCTTTGTTTCGGAAAAGACGAGCACAGCACAGGGGTTGACCTTGGCCTGCCGCCAGGCACTGAAGGACATTAACCCGGCGAGCATCACCACTGTGCTGGGCGACCTCAACGGCGAAGCCCACCGCTCCTGGGAGTGGAGCTGCGCCGAAATCCGCTGCTTGGGCGGAAATGCCAACCACCGGATCCTACGCCAGCCCGCCGAGTGCTGCGGCGATATCGGCGCTGCTTCCGGCGCCGTGCTCACCACCATTGCCGCGCTGGGCTTCGTGCACCAGTGGCTGGCCGCCCCGGCCCTGCTCTTTTGCGTCGACGATCACGGCCCCTGCGGGGCCTTGGTTTTGAAATAAGGAGAATTTCCATGGGAACAACGGTATTCGTCAACAGCCAGGGCGCCAGCCACAAGGGCAGCGACGGCATCAGCATCGTGGGCCCGGATATCTGCCTGACCCAGGTGGGCAGCGCGGTGGTGCCGATCCCCTACACCAACGTGGCCCGCTCGGGCGATCTGGCCGACGGCTGCAAGTCGGTTCGCGTCGATGGCCACGAGAGCGCCGCGGCCGGGTGCCGCTACAGCCAAAGCACCGGCGACGAGCCTGGCTCTAAAAAAGGCGTGGCGTCGGGCACAGTGGGTGATCGAGCCGAGTTCGTCACCTACTCCTTTGACGTCAAGTTCGAAGGCCGGGGGGTGGCCCGCAACGGCGATTTGATGACCCACAACAGCAAGAACACCGTCGGGTAAGGCATGAATCAGCAAGAAGGCAACAGCGCGCCTGCGCCGTCCATCGACGAAGAGAATATTCCGCCCCACGCCATTGTCTTCAAAGTGGTGGAGCATCTGGCCTATGAGGCCGCTTTCTCCGAAGACGGCAAGACATTTTATTTATTAGGGCACAAGGACAATACGCCCATCCCGGACATCAAGCTGAAAATCAAGCTACCCACGGGTAGAGAAACAGTTGAAACCACCAACGCCGACGGCCTCATCGAGATCAGGGACCTTCCCATCGGCGAAAAGTGCGCGGTCACCTTCGAGGCCGAAGAAGCAAAATTGAACAACAGTTACCTGTGGTTTTATGAAACCAATGAACACTTATTGCCCGAAAACGCTCCCCAGAATAAATCCGACGGCGCTCCATACCGCTGGACCAAGAAAGAGCTGATGGTGGGCCGCAGCCACCTGCTCAGCCTCTTCAGGCCGCCGGTGGTCATCGACAGCCACATGCACATCCAGAGCGGCCGCTGTGCGCCCATGCCGGGGATATGGGCGCAAGCCTCGGTCCTGGGGTGGTTCCGCATTGACCGAACTCACTTGGAAAACATCGGCAAATTTGTCGGAATCGGCTGGGACTGGATAATGTTCAAGCCGCTTTATGGACGAGGCCGAAAACTTTTTGGCGCCGAACCAAAGGATCTTGACAATTTCTATTACAAACGATCTAAGCTGCGAAAAGTTCTTGGCTTGCAAAGCGGCAGCACCCTTGAAGTCGGTGAGACATTTATTAAGCAGCGCTGGAAACAGGTGCATGATGAACTTATGGCAATGAAGATCTACACCTCCAGCCACCTGCAATTGCCTTGCGTTGTTATGACCATGGACATCGAGTATGCCCACATCGATGGCTATTTCGGGATAAAGATCTATAACGGCGTCTATGCGGAAGACGACCCGACCAAACCATTGCACTATTGGTTCCCACTGCACCGGGGCTTTCGCGGCGCTCATTACCTAAGCTTTCCCGAAGGGTGCGCGGATATCAGTTATGACCGCGTCAACGAAGTCGATTTCGAGCGTTTGGAAGTAGAAAAAGAGCTGAAACGGCCCTTGGGTGGCGGCGTGGGATCAATGAAAATTCGCTGCGTGCCGTGTTTGGTCGATGATGAGGAGACCAAACTGTACGAACCATGGGATAAACAGGTAAAATATACAAAGCAAGCAGTGATTGCTAATCCACTCAAATTGCTTCCCATGTATCACTATGACCCCCGCCGCTGGCAGGAGCGAGGCACCAATCAAGCATTCGAATATGTTGGAAACAATGGCATCTATTTGGGCTTCAAGATGTACACGGCCCAAGGATATCGCCCTTTGGACAATCGATTGCCTGTATTGGAAGATTTTTACAATAGGTGTGAGGAACTGGAAATTCCCATCGTCAACCACGGCACGCCGGAAGGCAATTACACTTGTGACCGCACGGATTACATTGCCTTCACCCACCCAAGGGATACCGAAGCGGATGAAGCCGAAAAAAGGCCATATCGCCACTATATGCATCCCGCCGACCTGGTCATGCAAGAGTCCATGACGCCCATTGATCATTGGTATGAAGAAAATGGTCGCCACTACTATTACCCTGAATATGAGGCCGAGGCCTATTTTAACGAACATTTCGTATCCCCCAATTCTTGGGAAAAGGTATTGAAGAAATACCCGGCCCTGCGGATTTGCATAGCCCATTTCGGTGGCGACACCAAACTGGGCAGGAAATGGGCCGGCCAGATCATCGACATGCTGCCCCACTATGATAACCTGTATGCGGATATCTCTTCTTCCTTTGCCGAAAGCTCATTCCGAACCTATTTCATGAAGCAGCTGAAGAAGAGCGAGCTGTTGAAGAAACGCATTCTCTTCGGAACCGATTGGTATCTGACCATCCTGGGGCCAAACGTTGACTACCCCCAATTTTACAAGGAGGCCAAAGAGTTTCTGGATAGCCATGATACGAGCTTGTGGGTGCAGTTTACGCTGATTAATCC
>JBAQGR010000376.1:0-11022 GCA_049287895.1 Desulfatitalea sp. | reverse complement strand
GCATCCAACCCGGCCTCGGCCGCCCAGCGCGGCAATAGCCGGGTTTCGATGTAATAGGGCAGCAAAAGACGCAAGGCCATGAGAGCGCCCAGGCCGCTTATGACCAGGACGATGGCAAGCATCCATTTCTGGGGGCGCGAAAGGGGCATCATTCTTCTTTGCGTGGAAGGTTGAGCTTTTGCTTTGTTCTTACCTCAAAATAGATGCAACCGTAAATAGCAGCAAATCGGACGTCGTGTGGCCCGGCTCCCATTTCGTCCATTGCTTCCACGGGTCGGTTCTTGTATAGGGCTCAAAAGAGCTTTTTCATTGGAACCCTCCATGGCCGCTTGAGGAACACTACCATGAAACTGGACGAGATACGCCAAAAGATTGACAAGATTGATCGTGAGCTGCTGGTGCTGCTGCAAGAGCGCATGAGCATGGCCATCCGCTCCAAGAAGTTCAAAAGCGGCGTGGTCGATGCCCGCCGCGAAGAGGTGGTTCTTTCAAGGGCCGAACGCATGAACCTGGCCCTGGTGCAAAGCTCTTTCGCCCGCCAGTTGCTGGGCACCATCATCGCGGAGAGCAAGCGGTTGCAGGAAGAGGACCGTCAGTTGGTGGCCTTCCAGGGCGAACCCGGCGCCTATAGCGAGGTGGCCTGCCGCCGCTTGATGCCTGGCGGGGCGTTCATTCCGTGCATGGAATTCATCGATGTGTTCCAGGGGGTGCAGGAGGGGAATCTGGACCTGGGGGTCGTGCCGGTGGAAAACTCTCTCGAAGGGGCGGTGACCCAGGTGAACGATCTGTTGACTACCACCGATCTGAAAGTGATCGGCGAGGCGCGCGTGGCAGTCAATCACTGCCTGCTGGCCACCGAGCCGGTGGATGTGCGCGATCTGCGGGTGGTCTACTCCCATCCCCAGGCGTTGGCCCAGTGCCAGCGCTTTTTGCTCAAGAACAAATTGGAGGCGCGGCCTTATTACGATACGGCCGGCGCTGCCAAGATGCTGGCCCGGGAGAACCCGCGGGCCGCGGCCGCCATTGCCAGTCCTTTGTGTGCCGAGTTGTACGATATGGAGATCGTGGCCCAGGGCATTGCCGATGGTTCCGCCAACTCTACCCGCTTCCTGTTGCTCTCCCGGGAGCCATACCAAGGCCGTGGAGATAAAACCTCCATTATCTTCGCCACCGCCCACCAGGCCGGTCGGCTCTTCAATGTACTGCGCCTCTTTGCAGAAGCCGATATCAACCTGACCCGTATCGCTTCCATGCCCCTGCGCTCCGATCCGGGCAACTACAGCTTTTTCCTCGATTTTGAAGGCGATATGCGCGATGCTCATGTGGCGCGGGTTTTTGAGCAGTTGGCCCAAATGGCCGTTACCGTCAAAAATCTGGGCAGTTATCCGGCCGACAAGTCTTGATAACTCGAAAAAAACACCGGGGTTCGTCTGTGTCATTCCCGCGAAGGCGGGAATCCAGTAGCTTTGTCGGTTCTGGACTCCCGCCTTCGCGGGAGTGACGGTTCGCAGATGTGTTACGATGTCGTCAAGTCT
This sequence comes from Desulfatitalea sp., assembly GCA_049287895.1. Classification (GTDB taxonomy): domain Bacteria; phylum Desulfobacterota; class Desulfobacteria; order Desulfobacterales; family Desulfosarcinaceae; genus Desulfatitalea. Next base: position 9,487 of record JBAQGR010000376.1, on the reverse strand, counting down.
TAATGGGTCGTCGAATCCAGTACCTCACGGATCGTCCCCGCCAGCTCCTGCAAGCGCACCGGTTTGTTGACAAAGGCGCTGATGGCCATGTGGTCGGCCTTTTGTTGGTGTTCCGGTCCCAGTATGCCATGCCCCGTGCAAATGATCACGCGCAATTCCGGCCGGATTCGCATGCAGGCTTCGGCCAGATCCAGGCCGGTCATCTGCGGCATGGTCAAATCGGTGATCAGTAAATCGAATCCGTCGGGGTCGGTTTGGAAAGCAGCCAGGGCCGCGGCAGGACTTTCAAAGGTGTCGATCCGATAGCCGAGGCGTTTGAGCATCTGTTCGCCCAGGCGGGCCAGGCGCACCTCGTCGTCCACGAAGAGGATGCGCTCGGTGCCGCCTTTAAGATCGCCGAGGGCAGACGGTTGCTCGATGGTCAACGGTTTTTCATGGGAGGTGGGGAAGTAGAGGGCGAAAAGGGTGCCAGCGCCGGGTCGGCTCTCAACCATAATGGCGCCTTTGTGGTTCTTGACGATGCCATGGACCACTGCCAGCCCCAGTCCGGAGCCCTCGCCGGCTCTCTTCGTGGTGAAATAGGGTTCGAAGATGCGTTCCAGCGTGGTCGCGTCCATGCCGTGGCCTGTGTCCTGGACCGATAGGCACACATAGTGCCCCTGTTTGAGATCCCGATGGGTCAAGGCTTTTTGGGCATCGACGTGCGTATCGGCCAATGCCACGGTCAGGGTGCCGCCGGCCTGGCGCATGGCATGGGCCGCGTTGGTGCAAAGATTCATGATCACCTGGTGTATCTGGTTGATGTTGGCCTCGATGGCGCTGTGGCTGTCGATGCGGGTCTGGATGGCGATGGTGGCCGGCAAGGTGGGTCGCAGTAATTTGAGTGCCTCTGCGACGATGTCGGCCAATCGGACCGGCAGGAATTGCTGCTCGCTGCGGCGGCTGAAGGCCAGGATCTGCAGGACCAGCTCCTTGGCGCGCATACCGGCTTTGAGAATCTCCTGGATGTTGCCGCGTGCCTGGGGGTTCAGGTCGCCGTAGTGCAGGGTCATTTCGGCAAAACCGATGATCGCTGCCAGAATGTTGTTGAAATCGTGGGCGATACCGCTGGCCAGGGTGCCGATGGCCTCCATTTTCTGAGCCTGGCGCACTTGCTGCTCCAGCAGGCGGGTTTCGGTGACATCCCGGGCAACGCGGATCACCCGCTCCACCGTGCCGTTCTCTCCTTGGATGGGGACGGTACGGACGTCCCAACGCCGCGCGCCGGCCGGATAGTCCGTAAAGTGGACGGCCTCACCAGTCTGAAAGCTATGCGCCACGGGACATATCGCCAGGGGCGTCTCGCGCCCATGCCACAACTGGCAACAGGGTTGACCCACGATCCCTTCGGTGGAGAGACTTAGGAAGCGGGATGCTTCCTGGTTGGCCCAGGCGATGTGCTGGTCCGCGGTGTGCAGGGTCAGGCAGTCGGGCATGGCGTCCAGCAGTTGGTGGTACTCCTGGAAGAGACTGCGGTAGCGTGTTTCGCTTTGCTGGAGCGCTGCCTGGGAGGCGATCAGGGCCGCCTGCTCGTGGAGCAGTTGCCAGTGATGATAGGCGTTTTCGATGGTGCCGGGCAGTTGGTAGAGGTAATCGGGGTGCTTGACCAAATAGTCGGACGCACCCAATTTCAAGGCCTGCAGAACGAGTGTTTCGCCGCCCCAGCCAGTGACCAGAATCACGGGAACATCCGGGGCATAACGATCGCGCAGGGCTTTGAGGGTTTCCAGGCCGATGGCGTCCGGCAAATGATAGTCGAGCAGCACGACTTGAAAGTGATCCGGTTTGGCGGCCCGCAGGCGCTCGAACAATGCTTCGGCCGACCGGACGCTTTCCAGTTGAATGTGCGGGGCGTGGCGCGCCAGATGGCGCTGGGTCAAATCGATATCGGTGGCATGGTGTTCGGCATACAGGACCCTCAGCGGGTGTGTGCGCCGCATGGCCCGCGCCCTATAGCTGGCCGCGGCGTGGCGCAGAGTGGCCGGCAGGCGCTCGAGGTAGTCGCCGTTTTTGGCCATGTAGTCATCGGCGCCGGCCTTGAGGGCCGCTACTACCGTCTCTTCATCGCCGGATGCGCTGATCAACACCACCGGCAGGGGCAGGCCTGTGTCGCGGACATGGTGTAACAGCTCCATGCCGCTGCCGTCAGGCAGGCGCAGATCGGTGAGCACCAGATCATAGGTCGGAGCGGGGTTCAGGCCTGAAAGGCGCTCCACGGCACCACCCAAGGTGTGCACCACTTCGATGTCGATATCCGGCGCCGATCGGAACAGTTCGCGAAAGGCCAGATCGGCATCGGCTGGGTTATCCTCAACATAGAGAATTTTCACGAAGCTTCATACCTGAGCCGGCCTCGCCGGAGATGAAAGTGGAAAGTTGAAAGCGCTCATCCACACTCTGCATCGAAGCGTTCACTGGGGGATCTCCAGATAGAAGGTCGCGCCGCGTTCCGGCTCGCTCTCTGCCCAGCAGCGGCCCCCCATGCGTTCGGCCGCTTTGCGCACCATGGAAAGACCTATCCCCGTGCCAGGGTACTCTTCGGCGCGCTCCAGACGCTGGAAGATGTCAAAAATGCGGTCGTGGTGGCGCATATCGAACCCTTTGCCGTTGTCCCGCACCCACACCACCAGGCCGGTTTCGGTCGGTCGGCTGCCGATCACGATGGTTGGCCGTGGGCTCTTTTGGGAGAATTTGACGGCATTGTCGAACAGGTTGCGCAAGGCGACGCCAAGTCCTTCACCATCGGCCACCACCGAGCGGGCCTTCATTTCCATGCTGACCACGATGCCGCGTGTTTCGATTTCGGTTTGGTATTTGGACACGATCTCAGTGATCAGCTCCAGCAGATCCATGGTGCGGTGGACCGGCTGGCGGCGCTCGATGCGCGAATAGGCCAACAGTCCGTCAATGAGCCGGTTCATCTGGTCCGTGCCGGAGCGGATCGAACGCAGAAAAAGGTTGGCGTTCTCATCGAGGCGCGGGCTGTACTCCTCCAAGAGCAGCCGGCTGTACCCCTCGATGGCCCGCAGGGGCGCCTTCAGGTCATGGGAGACCGAGTAGGTGAAGGTCTCCAGCTCCCGGTTCTTGACGGCCAGCTCAGCGGTGCGGTCGGTCACCCGTTGCTCCAGTTCGGCATTGAGCTGTCGGATTTGATCCACCGCGGCTTTGCGTTCGGTGATGTCTAGGGCGCTGAAGGTGACCCCGTTTTCCAGGCGCCGCGGATCCACGGGCACTGAACTTAGCAGCACATCGATGATAGCGCCGTCTTTGCGCCGCCAGCGGGTCTCCACGGTTCCGATGCCTTTTTCGCGGAGCTGGCGATATTTTTCCCTGCCCACAAAATCGAAGTCCGTCTGGCTGGGATAGAGGATCGCGGCACTCTGCCCGATCAACTCCTGTTTGCTGCGGCCGGTCATCTCGCAGATGCGGTCGTTGACTTCCAGCAGGGTGCGGTTGATCACCAGTCCGATGCCGACGGGGGAGGCCCGGAAAATACTCTCCAAGCGGGTCGCGCCGCGGCGCAAGGCCTCTTCGGCCATTTTGCGCTCCGCGATTTCCCGTTCAAGATGGGCCACGCTTTGGGCCAGGGCGCGGCTGCGTTGGCGCACTTCGCTGTGCAATTGGGCATTGCGCAGCGCCGCGGCGATCTGGGCGGCCATGGTTTCTAAAAATTTGGCCTGGGCACTGAAATCGCGAGATTGGGTTTGAGCGGCCAGGGCTAAAACGCCCAGCGTGCGGTTTTCGAGGCAAAGGGGCAGGGCCGCGAACGATATGACCCCGGCCTGCAAGCATTCTTCCATCGTGCAACGTGGGTCATCGCGGATATCCAGTGAATAGATGGAGCGCCGTTTTTCGGCGGCCAGCCCGCAAAGGCATTGTCCGACCTTGTGCAATGGCACCGTGACGGCCCGGCCTTGGCCAGGGCGGTGGAACTGCTTGTGGAGCATCAAACGCTCGCCTTTCTGGATAAATAGAAGGGCCACATCGGGCCGAACCGCTTCCATGACGATGTCCAGCGCGATGGTGGCCACCTCATCCAACTCCAAGCTCTGGTTGATGTGTTGCCCCAGGCGATAGAGACAGGCCAGTTCCGTATCCGAACGCCGGCGTCTTGCATGGCTCGGAGATCCATCGGGCGAGACCGTGCGCAGTCCGAGATCGTCACACGCTTGGGCTGCGTCCGGGCTGGACCCGCGCGGGGCATAGGCGGTGACTTTGGCATTGGGCGGATGAGTCGATATGGTGTTGCGGTTGGTTGCCATGTCCTGTCCCTCCCATCTAAAATGGCGCACAAGAGAAAAAACCTGCAGCAACGGTTTTGGGTGTTGCAGGGTGTGTGCATCGGGTCGCCGGCGAACAGACGCAAGCGTCGGGCCATGCAATGGTACAACGAACATGGGTGCAACAGCGAAAAACAAACCGTACCACTCAGAGCAGCGCGAGAGGTAAATAGCGGATTAGGATGGATGGTCGTTACTAGAACACAGCGTGTGAAGCTGATTCAACCATAGCGTAAAAAAAACAGCGGGTCAATTGATTCAATGAACCGAGCGTTGCACGCAGTAGGGGCGACCGGCGGTCGCCCCTGCATGACGTAACCAACGATGCAGCGGGGGTCAGCGGGCTCTATGCTTCAACGCCGCATGGGCGGCCGCCAGCCGGGCGATGGGCACACGGAATGGCGAGCAGGAGACATAGTCGAGCCCCAGCTCATGACACAGGGCGATCGATTCGGGATCGCCGCCGTGTTCGCCGCAGATGCCGCATTCGATGTCCGGACGGGCCTGGCGGCCTTTGGTCACGGCGATGCGCATCAGCTCGCCCACACCGTCGCGGTCCAGGGTGGCGAAGGGGTTGTCCGGCAGAATGCCCTGATTCAAGTAGGCCATGAGAAAGCCCGCCTCGGCGTCGTCCCTGGATATGCCAAAGGTGGTCTGGGTCAGATCGTTGGTGCCGAAAGAGAAGAACTCGGCATAGGCGGCGATCTGGTCGGCGGTCAGGGCGGCCCGGGGCAGCTCGATCATGGTGCCGAATTTGTAGTTGATCTCGATTCCCTGTTCGCGCATCACTTTCTTGGCTTCGGTTTCCAGCACCTTGCGTTGCACTTTGAGCTCGTTGACGTGGCTGGTCAGCGGGATCATCACCTTGGGGAACACCTTGATCCCCTCTCGGGTCACTTCGCAGGCCGCCTCGAAAATGGCCCGCACCTGCATGCTGGTCAGCTCGGGGATCTGGATGCCCAATCGCACGCCGCGCAACCCTAGCATGGGGTTTTGCTCACGTAACTGCTCGGCCTGACGCCGGATACGCTCCTTGACTCGGATCTGTTGGAGCAGATGGTCGATCTCGGCCATGTTGGTGGCATGGCCCACGCGCAGCTTCAAGTCGGCCAGCTCGTTGATCAACTCCACCAGATCGGGAAGAAATTCGTGCAGGGGCGGATCGATGAGCCGAACGATCACCGGCAGGCCGTCCATCGCCCGGAACAGACCGGCGAAATCTTCGCGCTGGAAGGGCAGCAGGGTCTTGAGCGCTTCGCGCCGTTCGATGGGCAGCGTGGCCATGATCATCTTCTGGACATGGGGCAGTCGTTCGCTTTCGAAAAACATGTGCTCCGAACGGCACAAGCCGATGCCCTCGGCCCCGTACTCCCGGGCACGCCGGGCGTCGATGGGGTAGTCGACATTGGCCCATACACCCAACGTGCGGATCTCGTCGGCCCAGCCGAGCAGCCTGATCAACCAGGGGTCCTTGATGTCCGGCACCATGGTTTTGAGCTGGCCGATGAACACCTCGCCGGTATTGCCGTCCAGACTAATCCAGTCACCTTCCAAGATCACTTTGTCGCCCACGTTCATGCGGCGCTTGTGCAGATCGATCTGCAGGGCCGAAACTCCGACCACCGCGGGTTTGCCGAACTGCCGGGCCACCAGGGCCGCGTGGCTGGTACGGCCGCCCCGGTTGGTGAGAATGCCTTTGGCGGCCAGCATGCCGTGAACGTCATCGGGCTTGGTTTCGGGCCGCACCATGATCACCTGCTTGCCCTCCTCTTTGGCCCACTGCTCGGCGATATCCGCGTCAAAGGCCACTACGCCGTAGGCGGCGCCAGGCGATACATTCAATCCTCTGGCCAGGACTTTGCCCTCGGAACGCGCTTCGGCCACGGCCTTGTTGTCGAATTGGGGATGGAGGAAAAAATCGACCTGGCCTGGGCTGACGCGGGCCACGGCCTGCTCCTTGGAGATCAATCCCTCTGCGACCATGTCCACGGCAATGCGCACGGCCGCCTGGGCTGTGCGTTTGCCGTCCCGGGTTTGCAGCATCCAGAGTTTGCCTTTTTCAATGGTAAACTCCATGTCCTGCATGTCGCGGTAATGCTTTTCCAGGGTTTTGGCGATCTGCTGAAGCTCCCGATAATCATCGGGCATCTCCTTGGCCAGTTTTTCGATATCCTTGGTCATGCGGATACCGGCCACCACATCTTCACCCTGGGCGTTGGTCAGGTAATCGCCCTCTATTTTGGGCTCACCGGTAGCGCCGTCACGGGTCATGGCCACGCCTGTGGCGCTATCGTCCCCCATGTTGCCGAAGACCATGGTGACGATATTTACCGCCGTGCCCAGATCGTGGGCGATGCCGGCGGCATTGCGGTAATCCATGGCGCGCTTGCCGTTCCAGCTCTTAAACACCGCTTCGGTGGCCATCTTGAGCTGCTCCACCGGGTCCTGGGGAAAGTCCACCTGGGTATGGCTGCGGAAAATGGTTTTGAACTGGGCGGTCAGGGCTTTCCACTGCTCTGCGGTCAGTTCGGCGTCGGAAGCGGCACCTGCCTCGCGCTTGGCCTGTTCGATGGCTTTTTCAAATGCTTCGTCGGCAATCCCCATGACGACTGAGCCGAACATTTGAATGAGCCGACGATAGGCATCGTAAACAAAACGGGGGTCGCGGGTCTGAGCCACCAATCCAAGGGCGGTTTCATCGTTCAAGCCGATGTTCAGAACCGTATCCATCATGCCGGGCATGGAAAACTTGGCGCCCGAGCGGCAGGAGACCAACAACGGGTGATCGGGGTCGCCGAAGGTCTTACCGGTGGTCGTTTCGATGGCCATCAGGGCATGCAGCTCCTGGTCCCACATGCCTGCCGGAAAGACACCACCGCCGGCCAGGTAGGTGTTGCACGCTTCGGTGGTCACCGTAAAACCCGGCGGCACCGGCACGCCGATGCGTTGCATATCGGCCAGGTTGGCCCCTTTGCCGCCGAACAGACCGCGAACGGCATCCCAATTCCCGTTGACGTACTGCATGGCCTGATCGAGCTCATCGAAAAGGTAAACCCACTTTTTTGTTTGCATCTCTTTCCCCCTCGGCGTTGATGGGTGTGATTTTTCATGAAATGAATAGAAGTGGTTTCAAGAATAGAAACCACTTTGTGGAGAGCCTGTATAACCGATATTGGAGGTAAAAAAAAGGGGGAAGTCGGAGGTCGTGGCTTTGATCTTGAACTGGTCATTCTTGAGGATCGCATCGGTGGTCCGCTCGCCCACGGTTTGCCGTGAAACGGGTTCACCGCATAATTGGGGGTTGCCAAGCGGCCGGATTTTGATTACAACAACAAAGTAGACAACTCTCTGAAATAGTTGCCGAAGAGAGACTTGGGGGCCGAAGTCGGCGCCGTTCTGGTTCGCATCCCGGGTATCACAAATCAGCGGTCCTCCCACGCATCCTCCCCTGACATGTTTTGTGTGTATTCTGCCCGCTAAGGGCCGTACCGGGCGCGACGGTTCGGAACAGTTTTCCTTTACCGCTGCCGTCGGCCGCTAACCAGAGAAAGGATCGAATATGGTCAACGGCACGTCCACCGAAAACAGTTCCCCGTGCGATGCGGAGCAGACCCTCATTCAGGCGGTTCTGCCTTATGGTCAAAGGCGCACCTGCGCCCGGGGAACCGATCTTATCAACACAGGCGATCCCTCCGAGTGCTTTTACTATGTGGAAAGAGGAACCTTGGAGGTCTCCTATACGGCCCAGCGAACCCCTATCGTCGTGGCCTTGATCGGGCCGGGCGCTTTTTTCGGGGAGATCGGCTTTTTCGATCAGTTCACGCGGACACGCAACATCCAGGCCTCGGAAGATGCGCAACTGCGTCTCTTCGATCACGGCGCCATGGATCGCATGCGCTTCGACGATCCAGTTTTGTATGCTCGTTTTCTGGAACATGTGTTGCGCTTGGTGTGCGGGCGTTTCCGTCAGATCCTATCCGATCGCGGTCCGCTGACGGCCTATGCGGCCTCCCTCTCCACGGGCAAAGAGCACTTCGCCGGTTTGCAGCAATTGCCCATGGATCTGCTGGCATCGCCCGTATGGCAGCAGGTCAGCCAAGAGCTGGAGGACTTCAAGGCGCGCATGTTCGACCTGGGCTACCAGCTTCAAGCCGATGCAGGCACGGAGATCGCGCCGCGCCACCAGGCCGAGGGGGAGAAGATCCTGAATGCTTTCTTCTTGAAGATCCGCCAGGCGGCGGCGACCATCGATGCCCGCGAGAGCGCCGACCTCATATGGGGTTACGTGTTCAAGGAGGTCTTCCCCTACCTGATGCGCAGTCGTTTTTTTGAACGGGCCTATTACAAGCCCAAGGGATACGCCGGCGATTTTTTCATGATCGAGATGATCTACCGCAACCAGGCCGAGGGGGACGGCAAATTGGGCCGGTTGCTCGACGGATTGCTTCTGGCGCAGGTGCCTGCCCGGGCCGTGCGCGGTCGCCGCCAATTGCTTCACCAGACGCTGGACCGTCTTTGCCGCGAACGCCTCGCCGGCGGCGAGCCGATCCGGATTCTCAACCTTGCTTGCGGACCGTGCCGCGAGCTGTTCGACCTGATCGCCCAGGGCGGTTACAGCGAGCGCATCGACGCCTTGTGTGTGGACATCGACCCCGAAGCACTTCAGTTCGCCGATCAAAAGGTGAACACCTTCGATCACCACGCCACGGTCCGGTTCATGAACGAGAATGTGATCAAATGGGCCATCGGCCGGGTCAAGCAGGATTTCGGGCCCCAGGACATCATCTATTCGTCGGGGCTGTGCGACTACCTGGACGAGCGCTTGATCAACGCCCTCATCAAGCGCTGCTACGGGCAGCTCAAACCGGGCGGGGTGTTGATCATCGGCAACTTTTCGCCGGCCAATCTGGACCGGCCCATCATGGACCATCTGCTTTATTGGCGCTTGATCTACCGAGATCCGGAGCAGTTGCGCGATCTGTTCACCGATACGCCTTTCGGCCGGCAGGTGGAGATCATCTCCGAAGCCGAAGGGGTCAACCTTTTTGCGGTGGCGCGTAAACCCGCTCCATGAGCGCCTTGCGGATGGCTTGGGAGAGGCTGTAGATGGTGACCGGTTTGCGCAGCACGGCCTTGACCCCCATCTGCCGGATCTTTTCGGCGGACAC
>JBAQGR010000375.1:0-2202 GCA_049287895.1 Desulfatitalea sp. | reverse complement strand
TATCCTCTTCTTCGGCGGGCCCCATGGCCGGTGTACCGACTTCGAGTTCGTCGATGCCTATGACATCCAACTGCCGGGCGATGAGTTGCTTTTCGGCCGAAGTGAAGGTCACGCCCGGGGCCTGGGCGCCATCGCGCAGGGTCGTGTCGATGAGCGTAAGGCGGCGCTTTGCGTGGCCGGTCGTCATGGTGCCCGCCTTTCTATTCGGAGAATTTTCGCCGGAGGCAGATCAGCCGGGTCGGCAGCCAGCCGATGCGGTCGTAAAAATCCAGGGCCGAAAAATTGGTGCGGTCGGCCAGCAGTTGCAACCGGGTGGCACCGTGCGCCAAGGCCCAATCTTCCAGGGCCGCCATCAGCTTGCGGCCGATGCCCTTGCAGCGCCATTGGGGATCGACGATGATATCTTCCACCAGGGCCACCATGCCGCCTTCGGCCGTGGAGATGAGCAGTTGGGCCGTGCCCATGCCGACCACCGCCCCATCCGCATCCGCCACCTTGACACAGCGGTGTTTGCCGCAGCCGTCCACCATCAGAGCCAACCCCCGTCGGTGGCGCTGGAGATCGATCTTGAAATCGGTCTCGATGGTAAACAGCAGCTTGAGCAGCACCACCATGGTTTCGATATCTTCGTGGCGGGCGTTACGGATGGTGATGGGCATCATCCTGCTCCTCCTCAATCACTTTCCTTACATGGTTGCCGCGCGCTCCGCGGGCGCCTGATGGGTGTGTATTTCGACAAACGCGGCGACCCGTTCGTTCATCGACAGCAGCTCTTCTACTTGCCTGTCGCCCACCGGGGATTGCGGCTGGACATCAAGGGCGCACAAGTTCTGCATGCGATCCATCCGCTGAATGGCTTCGGCCAGCGATGAGTCCAGGGGGCACAGGCGATGGACCTCGGCCACGATGCCGCTGATGGTGTGATCGGCGGGCATAAAGCCGTGATGCATGCACAGTCCCACCAGCAGTTTTTCCACGGACAGGCCGATCAGGTTGCTGACCAATTCGTTGTTGAAAACCGTGTTGCGTTTGTGTCCGTTGCGGGCCGTCTTTAAATAGTGCCGGCCCTCCAGGATAAATTCGAACCAGCGATTCATGGCGTAGGTCTCCTCTGCTGCATGCGAAGATCGCCGCGGGCGCGGCGCTCCTGGCGTTACGGGATCAGATTGCTCTCGGCGGTCGCGCCATCTTCCATGGCGTCGAGAATCTCGTCGACCACCGCTTCGCTTTCGACTTTGCCGTACCAGTGCCCCTGGGGTTGTACCACCATCACCGGGCCATGATCGCATGCCTTCAGGCAGCCGGTGCTCGTGATTTGGGCATCCAGGCCGCGATCCAGGATCTCGTTTTCGATGTAGGGCAGCAGGGCCACCGAGCCTTTTTTGTGGCAGGCCCCTTTGGAATCGCCATCGGACCGGAAACTGGCGCAGACGAAGATGTGATACTTGGGTTTGTCCATTGGAAGTACTCCTTTCGTTGCTTGAGCCCCCCGCTTCGTGGGGGGAGTTTAAAATTATCCTCCACATCCCATCATATCCCCCGCGCACGCCGACCCGCACGCCCTGGGCTTGCGTACGGCCATAGCCTTCAGGTTCTCGCCGGCATAGACGCGGCGCACGGCCTCTTCGATCAAGCCTTCGCAAGCGATCACTTCGATGCCGCCCTTGCCCAAGACTTGTTCCGGATTGGCGCCCACCCCGGAGACCAGCAGCACTCGACAGTCCTTCAGCATGTCGGCCAATTGCTGCCAGCGGGCCATGCCACTGCCCGGTTCGGGCGTAGGGCGCGCCTCGATCAATCCGATGCGATTTCCCGTTTGGCAATAGATCAACAATTTGTCCGCCTCGCCCAGGTGCTGGTTGACCAGCACGCCTTCCATGGTGGCCACCGCAACATAGGGCCGCGTGGGGATGGGTTGGTCCTTGAGCGACGCATCGCTCAGATGCTGGCAACTGTTCAGGGTCTCCATCAGCTTTGGAGACGGCGCTTCGCCCAGCAGGCCGACGGCGTCGGCCCGGCAGCGCGTGCAGTGGCTCATTTGCTTCACATACCGGCCGGCGTGCTTTCGGATGGCCGCGACACTCGCTTTGTCGGGCTCCGCCAAATGCTCTAGGGCGCTGCCTTTGCTGGGGTAGTAGGGCATGCAGTTGAACAGATCGACCCCCAAAGCGGCCACTTTTTGGGCGATGGCCTCGATATGAC
>JBAQGR010000374.1:0-14751 GCA_049287895.1 Desulfatitalea sp. | reverse complement strand
GTTGCCAGGTATACCGGAAAATCGTTGTGCAGAGGTTACACTTTGTGTGTACGAATGTGAGTATTTTCCCGGATGGAATTTTTTGTTCTATTCTAATATATTGATTGAACAAATTACTCTATGTCGGTTCGATTCCGACCTCCGGCACCATCGCAAACAAAAGGGGTCGGCGAAATATCGGCGGCCCCTTTTTTTCTCTAGCGGATTTTACGGTTCGCTCCAGCAATAAATCGCTTTCCATGGCCTGCCGGCCATATGGCCGCGGTCCACACATCCCTGGAAACGATCCCCGGTCGAAGTGATCAGAGGGGCTATGCTTTCCAAGCCTGCTGGATAACCACTTCGGAGATAGGATAGTGTTTGATATTCAAAGTGTAAATTTTGCCTTGGGTTTGGATGGCGGTTGCCGCCAGAATGGCATCATTGACATCAATGCCATTCCGGGGATTCCACTTGCGATAGAGCTCGCCCGCCTTATCGATAATGCATTGGTCAACCGGCGCGGTTTGGAGCTGGGATAAAAAGAGAAGGGTCGCCTCTTCTTCAGCCGGTCGCATGAAAAAAATCACTTCGGCGCGCTGCATGGCACCGGTCCATAGTTCAAGCTTTTCCTTGTCTCGCAACCGTTTGAGAAGGTTGAGCGCCTTGTGTTCGCCACGCAAATGCCAAATGAGAACATCGGAATCGATAAATGCCTTCAACGCTTGTATCTTTCCTGCGACTTGCGCATGGTATCCTTAATCAATTGAACAGTGTCGGCCGCGGATTCGTCTCGTTGCCAGCTGCCAAAGGTATGGGTTAAAACATCGAATCCCAGATCTGATTCAATTTTTTGAGCATAAAACCGTACAGCATTTTCAAGCACGGCCTTTTTGGATGTACCCATCTTCCTTGCCAAAAGACCAATATGCTGAATAACTTTCTCATCCATGCGCGTTGACATAATTTTGTCCATGATAACCTCCAGTAACGTATGTAAGAAACATAACGTAAGAAACCAGGCGCGTCAACGCAATAAGCACGCAATTAACAAGCCCCATGACGCCTTCCCGCAAGGATACCCCCTCTTTCTTCGCGCACTTCCCATGGCACTCGTACTTCAAGGCGCAAGGTGCCGCATTCTGAGGGCATATGGGCCGGCTCCGATTTGCTACTCCAGGGCATCGATCTGCTTCTCCAGCGCCTTGATCTGATTGTCGCGCATGCCCTTGGTGAAGGTGGAACTCAGGCCGCGTTTGTTGAGCGCATCGATTTGTTGTTGCAGGCGATCGCGTTTGGCTTGGATTTTGGCTTCCCGCGCAGCCTGGGCTTTGCGCTGGGCCTCGGCTTTGGCGGCGGCCGCTTTCTCCGCCCGCCGCTGGTCGGCCTCACGGTTCTCCTGCTCGACCTGCTCGAACATCTGCTGAAGCCCTTGGCGATTCTCTTCTTGGGTTTTGTCGGCGGCGCCGTCCACCGTTTCGAACTTTTCCACATCCGTAGGCGGCTGATCGCTGAAGCGTTTGACGCCGTTCTTATCGGTCCATATGTAGATCGTATCGCCGAGCGCGGGGATGGTCAGCAGCAATATGATCAGCATGACTGCGAATGGTTTGCGCATCTTACCCTCCTATTGGTCGTCTGATTCCACGGAAACTCTTGGGCGATAGTGCCTGGAAGATCCCCTGAAATGCAAGTCGAAACAGCGCGGCCATTGCTTTTTCATGGGAAATGTTTTCAATTTAATGTATGAATCGCGGGAATCAACAACCCACCGGCGTCTGATGGGAAAAAGGCAGCGGCCATGAAAATAGCTCTCGTTCAAATCAATCCGCTCATCGGTGATTTTAAACGGCAGTTCGCTCGCATCACGGCCGCCTGCGAGCAGGCCAAGGCCGAGGGGTGCGATCTGGTCCTCTTTCCCGAGTTGGCGTTGTGCGGCTATCCACCGCGCGATCTATTAGAGCAGCACGCCTTTGTCGAGGCCGGCCGCGATTGTCTGGAACGCCTGATGGCCGGCGTGCATGGCATCGGGGTGGTCTGCGGCCTGGTGACGGCCAATCCCGGCGACACTGGCAAATCCCTTTACAATTCCGCCGTACTTTTCGAGGATGGCCGGATTCTGCACCAGGTCAACAAGCAACTGTTGCCCACCTATGATGTGTTCGACGAGCGTCGCCACTTCGAACCCGGACAGCCGAGTCGGCCGTTCGCCTACAAGGGGCATCGCATCGGAGTGACCATTTGCGAGGATGCCTGGAACGACAAGGATGTTTTCCGGCGGCGCCTCTATGCCCTCGATCCGGTGGGTCAACTGGTCGCCGACGGCGCCGACCTGCTGATCAATATAGCGGCCTCTCCCTTTCACATGGGCAAACGGGAGTTCCGGGACGGCCTGCTGGCCGGTCTGGCGGCAAAGCACAAGGTGCCTCTGGTGTTCGTCAACCAGGTGGGCGGCAATGACCATATCCTTTTTGACGGCGCCAGTGCCGCTTTCGATACCCAGGGACGCATTACGGCACGTTGCGCCGATTTTCAGGAAGACCAGGTCTACTTCGATACCATCAGCGGCCATGGCGATCTGCACCCGGTCGCTCCTTCGGATGTCCATGCGGTGTTGCGGGCGCTGATCATGGGCACGCGGGATTACGTTACCAAGTGCGGTTTTAAAAAAGTGGTGGTCGGGCTTTCGGGCGGCGTGGATTCGGCCCTGGTGAGCTATATCGCCGTACAGGCCCTGGGTGCGGACAATGTGGCCACGGTGTTTATGCCGTCGCGCTTTACCAGCCCGGACAACTTCGAAGATACTCGATTGCTGGCCCGCAATCTGGGCATGGCGTACAGCATCATCCCCATCGATGGGGTGTACGCGGATTTCGTGCGCCTGCTGCGGCCCCAGGCCGATCCCGAAGATCTGACCCTCACCGAACAGAATGTCCAGGCGCGCATCCGCGGCACCCTGTTGATGGGCATCTCTAATCGCGACGGCTGCATGGTTCTCTCCACCGGCAACAAGAGCGAGTTGGCCGTCGGCTACTGCACGCTCTACGGCGACATGAACGGCGGCCTGGCGGTTATCTCGGACGTGCACAAAACGCTGGTCTACGAGATCTGCCGCCAGATCAATCAATCCGTGGAGATCATTCCCCACCGAATTCTGGAAAAAGCCCCCTCGGCCGAGCTCAAACCCAACCAGACCGACCAGGACGACCTGCCGCCCTATGCGGTACTCGATGCTATCCTCAAAGGGTATGTGGAAGCGGCGCTCTCGTCCGCCGAGCTGGTGGCTGCCGGTCACGATGCGCGCATCGTGGCCGACGTCATCTCCCGGGTGGACCGCAACGAATACAAGCGCCACCAGGCGGCCCCCGGCCTGAAGGTAACCGCCAAAGCGTTCGGCGAGGGGCGGCGCTATCCTCTGGCCAAACGGTTTAACCCGCTGCAATAAGTGTCTACCCGCCGGTCGATGTCCGATTCATCTCAAGTCACACTGTTTTTGCGCCGATATTCCAATGCGGAAAGCCTGATGGTGCGCTTTGGAGAGGTGTGCAATGAAACTGGGTTTGATGAGAGGGCTGGTGGCGGTACTGATCGCTGGTGCCCTGCTCCTGGGTGTTGGGGGCCTCGCTGTTGCCGCTGACAAGGTTGCTATCAACCAAGGCGAGCCGCTGGTCGTCCATTTTGACAAAGGTAAAACCACCCTCGGGGATGCAGACAGGGCCACGATCCGCAGGTTGTTGAACAGTGCCGGTTTGAGTGCGGAGAATAAATTCCTGGTGGTGGGCTACACCGACAACGGCGGAGATTCTAAGAAGAATACCCGCTTGTCTTTCCAGCGCGCCCAGGCGGTGCGCCGCGAAATCATCAGTGGTCTGAAGGTTGCCGAGCAGAATGTCCTGGCCATGGGCCGCGGCGCCGAAAACCCGGTAGGCGATAATCTTCAACCCCAGGGCCGCGCCCGCAATCGGCGGGTAGAAATCTTCTGGGTCCAGGGGGTGGACAGGCAGCTCAAGGGCAAGAGTGAACGCCCAGCGCCCGATAAGGCTTCCCTTGAGGCCATGGTGCAGGATGCGCGTACGATGATTCGGCGGCGGCAGTTGGCCGAGGCATTGCGGTTGTTGCGCAAGGCACGCGCCCAAGGGGGCGATGGGGAGAGCAGCTGGCAGTCCGCCTATGGGATCGCAGGATTTTATGCAGGCATTGGGGCTGAAAAGGTCAAAAGCCATCTGAGCATGGCGCTCAGTCTCGACCCGTTCAACCAGGAGGCACGCGACTACCTCGGTCGCATCAAGGCCCGGGAAAAAGTGGCCGACGGCCAGGTGACCGCCCGGATGGGCCGGAGTGAACAAGAGGCCATTCCCGTGACTTGCGACGCCCAGGCTTACGAGTATTTGTGCCTGTTCGCGGTAAAGCCCCTATCCAAAGAAAAATGGGTCACGCGGCCGATGGAAGTGTGGCATTGCCGCGATGCCCGGGGCCGGCCGGTGGTTTACTTCTTTGATCGCTCCCAGATGTATGCCTGGGCCTTTGCTCAAAATGAATCCGATAGTGCCTTCCAGGGAGGCATTCAGCATTCTAACCCAGGACCGACGGTCGCTCCGGATGGAGAGGCGAACGCCAAAGACAAAGACTCCCCTTCGGCCCCGGTCAGCGTCTGGGAATCCAAGTTGTTTCGCTGAGGATCAAATTCTTCTTGATTTTAGCCGAAAAGATGTTAGAGTGCGCGTAATCAATAAAGCACCACCTTAATTGGTGGTCAGTTTCGTGCTTAAGGAAAGTCCCGCAAGATCAATCTGGCATCCTCAAGTTTGAAGCTTTGAGAATTTTTAAGAAAGGAGGATGTTACCATGCCAAACGGTACAGTGAAGTGGTTTAATAGCAGCAAGGGCTACGGCTTCATCGAGCAGGAAAACGGCGGACCGGATGTTTTCGTTCATCATTCCGGGATCAACGCGGCCGGTTTCAAATCGCTGAATGAAGGCGAAAAAGTGGCTTTCGACATCCAGCAGGGTCCCAAAGGCCCGTCGGCAGTCAACGTGACCGTGCGCTAATTTTCCAGTCCCGATTGATTCATAAGGGCATGCCTTTTTAAATGGGGCATGCCCTTTGTATTTCATACCTTCCCCGCCTTGGCTCCATCCAGCAGCTCACGCAGTGCCTGGGCCAGATCCGCCTTGCCCACCGGCTTCATAAGCACGCGATCGACGCACTCCGGCTGGATTGCGTTGTTCCTGATTCTTTCACTGTAGCCGGTCGATAGAATTATGGGAATGTCGGGTCGGATCGCTTTTATCTGCCGCGCTAAGGAATCGCCGGTCAGGTTGGGCATGGTCATGTCGGTGATCACAGCCTGGAATCGCTGGGGGTTGTTGCGCAGTAGTTCCAATGCGTCCAGACTGCTGGTGCGGAAGGAGACGGTGTACCCCAACCGTTCCAGTGTTTGGCGCTGCATCTGGACGATTTGCAATTCGTCGTCCACCAGGAGCAGGTGCTCATCTCCTCTGGGCAGTTCGTGTACCGACGGCAGCGACGTCCGCTCGCCCTTTGGAATCAGGGGCAAGTACACCTCCATGGTGGTTCCCTGATTGGGCTGGCTGCATACGATGATGTGGCCCTGATGGGACTGAACAATACCGTGAACTACCGCAAGCCCCAGGCCGGTGCCTTTGCCTTTTTCTTTGGTGGTCATGTAGGGCTCGAAGATGCGGTCTAAGATTTCTGGCGCAATTCCGGTGCCGGTGTCGCTGACACTCAGCTTGAGGCACGGGCCCGGGGGCATGCCACCGAAGAGATCCACCTGATTTTGGGCAAGGATTTTGGTTTCGAGGTGGATCGACAAGACGCCTCCATTTTCTTCCATGGCGTGCACGGCATTTGTGCACAGATTCATGATCACCTGATGGATTTGGGTGGCATCTCCGAAGATGGTGCTGTTGTCTGTCGGCGTCTCCACCTTTACCGCGATGGTGGTCGGGATCGTGGCGCGCAGCATTCGGGCGGCCTCATGCACAATGGCCTCCACCTGAGTGGGTTGTTTTTGCTGCTCGCTCTGCCGGCTGAAGGTCAGGATTTGGTGGACCAGCTCTTTGGCGCGCAGACCGGCCACAAGGACTTCATTCAAATTGTCATGGGTGACCGTGTCGGGCTGCACGTCATCCATGGCCAACTCGGTAAAGCCGAGGATCGAAGAGAGGATATTGTTGAAATCGTGGGCGATGCCGCCGGCCAAAGTTCCGATGGCTTCCATCTTCTGGGCCTGGCGCAGCCGGGTCTCCAACTCGGCTTTTTGGCGTTCGGATTCGATACGGAAGCTGATATCCCGAATCAGGGCCAGCTGTACCTCTTGGCCCTGCCAGGTGAAATAAGTGGCGGTGATCTCCACTGGGAAAATCGAGCCATTCTTTTTTCTATGGGGTCGCAGGGGGATGATTTGTTCGGTGTCCAGGGGCGCCTCCGGCTCACGTTGGACGGCCTCGGCCAGCAGGTCGCTGTTGTGCATCGTCAGAAGCTCTTTGCGCGGGTATCCGTAACACTTTTCGGCGGCTGTGTTGATTTCCAGAATGCGGCCGGTCTCCTTGGCCACCAGCATGATGGGGTCGGATAATAGGTTGAACAACAGGCTGTACTTGGCTTCGCTCTCCTTGGCCGCGGCCTCGGCCCGCAGACGTTCGGTAATGACCTCGCCCTCCATCATGACCAGGTTGGGCGGGCAAAAAGCGAAATGAAAGAGCATATCTTCCCATCGGTCCGAGCTCCGCATCCGGTAGCGCATGCGCCGGCGCATCGGTTTTTGCGTGGCAAAGCAGGCGTTGAGGTCTTGCAAGATCTCCGCGTGGTCCGGATAGATCTCCCGTGTCGTGCGGCCTACCATTTCGGCGACTTTGCCTTCGGAAAAAGTCAGGGCTCTATCGTTATAATCCTCGAAGACAAAGTCCTCATCGGTTTTACGCCACACCGCTGTGCCGTGGGGCCGGGATTTGAACAGCGCGCGGTATTGGGTCTCCTTCTTCTTCAACTCATCTTCCGCCAACTTGCGCGCGGTCACATCCTGAGCCGTGCCCCACATCTTGAGCGCTTTGCCGTCGGCATCGCGGATCACCTCGGCTTCGTTGTGAATCCAGGTCAGCGTGCCGTCGGGCCGTACGATACGGTAGTCGATTTGAAACGGACGGTTTTCCCGCAATGCGCGGGTGGCGGAGTTTTCCCAGAAAGCCGCATCCTCGGGGTGGATCAATGCTTTGGCCAAGGTATGGCTGGGCTCCTGCCGCGGCAGCCCGAAAATGCGGAACAGCTCTTCGGACCAAACCACCGTGTTGCTCTCCAGATCCCACTGCCAACTGCCGATCTTGGCGATGCGCTGGCTTTCGGTCAAGAAACGGCGTGCTTCCAACAGCTCTTCCTGAATCTGCTTTTCCCGGCTGATATCCATGGAGATGATTTGGACCGCATAGATGCGACCCGCTTCATCCAATACCGGTTGATAGATCAACAGCAGCCAGCGCCGGCCGATGGGAAAGTCGATCACTGCTTCGAAAATTTTAGGCTTGGGGTCGCGAAAGATCTGCCGGATTCTCTCTATGACGATATCCGCGTCTTTCGGCAAGAGCTCTTTCAAAGATTTGCCGATATGCTCCGCCGGTGTGCCACCCATACAGTAGGAGCTCATTTTGTTGCTCATAAACAGTGTGCCCGCTTGGTCGAACAGGGCCACTCCCGATACCATATCGTCGATGAGATTTCTAAGGTGCTTGTTCTCCTTTTCCAGGCGCAAGAGATTTTCCTGCAACGATTCCCCGGCGGTCCGCGTTTGCATCTGGGTACCCTCCTTTAGGATGGGGGCGGACGCCAAGGTCCGGTGCGGCGTCCGCCCCTGGAGACAAGTCTAAGGGGATGGAACAAAAAATCGGCCCTGTCGCGTGTCTCTCAGCCTGAGTTGCTGTTGGATCAGGTTGAGGGTCTGCGTTTTGGCAAGGGCCCATTGCGGTGCCACCAGTTCGTCGCGATGGGGATCTCCGGTCAGTCGCTGGATAACCATGTGGGGCGGCAGCCGTTCGAGCAGGTCGCACACCAGCGTAGCATATTCATGTTGCTCCAGACAACGATAGCCACCTGAACGGTACAGTGCTTCCATGGGGGTGTCGCGGACGATATAGAGCAGGTGCAGTTTGACACCGTCGATGGGCAGCCGGGCGATATAGTCGGCCGTGGCCCGCATCTGGTCGGCCGTCTCGCCGGGCAGGCCCAGGATGATATGGGCGCAGATCTGGATGCCGCGGCCGGCGGTGGCCCGAACGGCCTGGTCAAACGCCGCAACAGCGTGGCCGCGGTTGATGCGGGCCAAAGTGGCATCGTGGGCCGATTGCAGGCCATACTCGATCCAGATCAGATGGTCGTGGGTGTACCTTTCCAAAAGATCCAGAACAGCGCCATCCACGCAATCGGGACGAGTGCCGACCGCCAGCCCCACGATCTCCGAGACAGCCAGCGCTTCGTCGTACATCGTCCGCAACCGTTCCAGCGGGGCGTAGGTGTTGGAATAGGATTGAAAGTAGGCGATGAATTTTTTGGCGTTGAAACGCTTGGCCACCGCGGCTTTGCCGGCCTCCAACTGCTCGGTGATCGAGCGCCCGCGTTCATGGGCGCCGGTTCCCGAGCCGCGGGCATTGCAATAAATGCAGCCGCCGCTGCCCACGGTGCCGTCGCGGTTGGGGCAGGTCAGACCGGCATCCACGGTCAGCTTGTGTACGCGCGCGCCGAACCGTTGGCGGAAATAGCTGTTTAAATCATAATAGCGTGGTTCTATCATCTCGTTTGGCTCAGGATCGTTTTGGGGACCGGGATGCACGGTTCGCTATCGCAGTGAATCACTTCCACGGTGATGTGGGCCAGATCGTGCACTTGGCTGAGCAGTCCTTTGTAATGCTCGGGCGGTTGCGGAAAGTGGGTCACCAGCGAAACGATGGCAGCCAGTTGGTTGGCGCCGATCTTCCACAGATGCAAGTCCGCGATACGGTTGTCGGCATCCGCTTCGATGAGTTGGTAGATGTGATCCACGGTGTGCAGGTCGATATCGCGGTCCAGAAGTATTTTGGCGGTATCGCGCAGCAAGCCCCAGGCCCAGTGGGTGATGATCACGGCGCCTACGATGCCCATCAACGCGTCCAGCCAGATCCAGTCCCAAAATTTGCCGGCGGTCAGGGCCCCGAGGGCCAGGAGCGAAGTAAGGGCATCGGCCAGCACGTGCAGATAGGCGCTGCGCATATTGTGGTCGTGATGGTGATGATGGTCATGGTCGTGGGGATGGTCATGGTTGTGCGCCGGTTCTTTGGCTGGGCGGTGGGTGTGGGGGGCCTGGAGCAGCAGTGCGCTGAGCAGGTTGACCCCCAGGCCGACGGCGGCCACGATGAGCGCCTCATCGAATCGGATCGACTGAGGATCGAGCAGGCGCTGTACCGATTCGATGGCCATCAGCAGGGCCACCACGGCCAGTACGATGGCGCTGGTGAACCCGCCCAGCACCCCGACCTTGCCGGTGCCGAAGGTAAAGCGCCGGTCGCGGGCATAGGTGCGGGCGAAGTAATAAGCCACGGCCGTGATGCCCAGGGCTACGGCATGCGTGCCCATGTGCCAGCCGTCGGCCAGCAGGGCCATGGAGCCGAAGAGCATGCCGGCGATTATTTCCATCGCCATGGTGACGACTGTCAGGCCCACCACCCATAGCACTTTGTGCTCACTGGCGCGGTCGTGAATCTCGAAATCGTGGGGGTGGGTCCAGCGGTCAATCGTATGAACGTGCATGGCTTGGGCGCTCCTTATAAAAACCAAGAATAACCGCTTGGCCGTCTTGGCGCAATCATGAGTGTTTTGAAAATTTTGTCAAACAGCGGCCAATGCTTTCGCTACGGTATCGATCCCTTGTTCAATGAGCTGTTCTGCCTGCCGCAGATCGGCCGGCGAGTGAAATTCGGACACCAACTCCCTCAGGATGAGATCGTACCGGGAAGCGGCCACACCCAGCCGGGCGTAGTCGATGGCGGGTTTGGTGTAGGCCACATCGAAGAAAAAGTAGTGGCAGGGTGTGTCGGCCTGGGGCGGGCGATGGGGCCAGGTGAGTTTGAGTTCCAGTAGTTGGGTCAAGCAGCGGCCGGCGGCCGGACGGTTTTCGAAAAGAGCGAGCTCCACGCGATGGCCCAGGCGATCTTCGATCTGCTGGAACAGGCCGGCGAGCAGATCGGCCTCGGTCACGACCAGGCCGTAGAGATGCCAATCCAGGATTGAGGCGCGCACGATTCGTTTGAAGCGTTCGGCCAGGGTATGGGTTGCCGGGCAGAAGTAGGTCCGGCAGGCCAGGCCGCCGTAATAGCTCAACCCCCTGAAATCCACCCCGTGGTTGCCATCGGCCAAGGGGTGCAGCAGGCAACCGACGCGACCGCGTCGCGCACCGATCAGACCGATAAATGGGCAGTGGTGAAATTCGGCAAAGGGGCGTTGCTGTGATTCTATCGATCCGTTCTGGAGGGCGAAGGCGTCGATGCCCGCGACGGTGCGCGGTACATCGGCAAAGCGCCGGGTGCGGTTGCCAAGCATGTTATCCAGATGGTCGCGGGAGGTATCGGCCACGTTATACAACCCGCAACAGGCGCCGCACGATACTCCCTCATTGACTTGGCAGAGGTAAACTCCGCCCGGCACCGCTGCGTCCACATCTGCGCATCCACTGTTTGAATGTATGGTTCGATTCATAGTTCCCCTCGAATACTCAATGGCATAGCACAGCGCCAACTGGGTGTCACGCGGGATAGAACCTTCGATGGCTCCGGCGGCCGGCTTGATTGCCGTGTAAAAACGTCTATTATGGCATTGCATGTATTGATAGCGACCCATCAGAAATAAGGGGGGGCAATGACTTCAAATTTCGAGAAACGAATCCACTTTATCATTGGCTTGCTGCTCATGGCGTGGATGGTTGCATGGCAAGGGTGCGCCCAGTTCAGCGCCTTGCCCGAAGAGTCGCGCCTCACGGTCTATGGCATTGACTCCAACGCCGAGCCTTTCGTGGCGCGCTGGGCCCCGGTCTTTTTGACTTACGGCTACGCGGACCCCTATAACCGCATCGGTCGGCCCACCGCCAGCGCCGAGGGCGCAACCCAGAAGGTGTGGGTCGATCCGGGACAACCCACTGTCTATGTGATGCAGCGCACCTTTGCCACTGCCAAGGCCACCTATACCAATCTGATCTACCGGGTCCATTTCCCCGAGGTGCCGTTCAGCCTGGTGCCCTTCAATCTGACCGCCGGTGACAATGTGGGCTTGATGGTGGTGGTCACCCTGGATGCCCAGGGTCAGCCGGTCCTGGTGACCAGCGTGCACACCTGCGGCTGCTACAAGGCGTTTGTACCCACCGACCACCTGCCCGACGAGGCCCTGCCCGACGGGTGGCGCCTCGATCAGCCCAGAGAGGTGTATGGCGAACAGCTGCCGCCCCGACTGACTTACAGTTCCAGCGACCATCCCAAACTTTTGATTCACCTGCGGCCTGCCCTTCATCGGGTCATGCACATGGAAGTCGTGCCTGCCGAGACCCTGCGCGGCGAGCGCTATGCGCCGCAGACCATGGCCGTGGCGCCCATGGAGGATCTGCTGCGGCTGCCCGGCGATAAAGGTCCTACCAGCTTTTTCTACGACACGGGCTGGCGCCAGGGCCATGTCAAAGGATCGATCAAGCCCTTCGAAATGATCTTCATGAGCCTGATCAGCCTGGACCTTTTCGTAGGCTCGGATAAAATCTACGCCGACCCGGTCGTATCGGGCAATCCCTTCTACACCAGCCTGAAACCCTGGCGCCGGGACGATTCGGACATGTGGGATTTTCCACGCTTCCTGGCATACTGGGGTTGGGGCCTGTAAGGGGCGCCCGCTAGGCTTTACGAGGATCGCCCGGCGGAATATAAAAAGTTGCAAGCAAGTTACCTTTTTTGCACATCGTGGCGTGTTGAGACGGTTTGTCCATATTCGTTCCCAGATCTACCGAAACGTATCGCCAACCGCCAACCGGCGCCCATCAATCTATTGGGCTGATAGGGGAGCCCGGCCATATAGACAGGTACGGCTCTTGCAAGCCAATTCTATTGTGACACGTTCCTAATCCCTGAAGCGATATTTGATCTGGATTCCGATCACTTTTCGGTAATTGCGCTGGAGGTTGTGATGCGATGGTCTGCAATTCTATTCCCTCTTTTGTTACTTTTGGCCGCTTGCGGCAGTGGCGGCAGCGGCGATTCGGTTGAAAGCAGCGGCTCGAGCAGCAGTTCCAGCTCAAGCAGCAGTTCCAGCGGTGGCTCCTCGGCCGCCGCTTTTTCATTTGTCGTCTTCGGCGACCTGAATGGCGGCGGATGCGCGCGCAACGCCCGGGTGCAAGGGATCGTGGACCGGATGGCCGCCGAGCAGAACATCGCCTTTTATGTACAAACTGGTGATATTATTGACGGATCCGTGCTTTCCGACGGCACCGCGGTCTGCTTCGGCGGCGATCCCGTGGCCCTGGCGCAGGTCGAGGCCTGTGCGGACGGCATCGCCAGCGGCAATATGGCCCAGATGCTGGCGCCGATCAAAGAGCGTGCTCCGGTGTCGGGATTGATCTCCTCTTACTACCCGGTCATTGGCAACCACGACGACAATTGGGGCAGCGACTGGTACCCCGATCCTTGCGGGCAGGGCTATTGCCAGTTCTTGCTGCCCCGGACACCCGCTGATTTTATCAATCACGACTACGATGGCGACATGTGCGCCACAGGCCAGGATGCATCGGCCTTCTCCCGGGATTTCTACTACTCTTTCGCCTACAATAACAGCTACTTCATCGTTCTGCGCGAAAACGACGACTATTACGGCATGCTGTCGTGCAATGGCCATCCGGGCTATCCCGATTGCGAATCCTATTGCGCGGACCCATCCTTGGCCAACGACACGCAGAGAAATCAGAATTGCTACAGTGTGGCCCAATTCGACTGGCTGCGCAGCCAACTGGAGTACGCCAGCAGCCGCTACGACCATATCTTCGTTTTTTCCCACGCGGTACTGCTGGGCAGCGGCGATCACCAACCCACCAGCGGTGCACCCCAGCTCCGGGCTTTACTGGAGAGCTACCATGTAAAGATTCACTTCAACGGTCATAACCATGCCTATCTGCGGACACACGCGGTCAAAGACAATGCCCGCAACGATACCGATGGAACAATCCATATCACCGTTGGTACTGCCGGCGGTCTGTCCGGCGAAGGCGTTGCCCAGGACTTTGCATTTGCGGCAGCCACCGCCGGCAACTGGGCCGTGTACGGCAGCGAGCAGTACGACGAAAAGATGACCACCTACCTGAAAGTCACGGTCAACGGCAGCGCCGTCGGTGGTGAAGTGATCAGTTTGGCGGACGGCATCAATCCCGTGGATCAGTTCAGCCTGTCCGGATCGACCGGCACCTCGACCGCGCCGCGTATCGCCGATTGTCAGCTATTTCCGGACGACAACTTCTGGAATACTCCCGTGGAGAACCTGTCCGTGCATTCCAGATCCGCGGCTTACATCGCCAGCATCGGAGCGGCCACGCCATTGCACCCCGACTTCGGCACCGTATGGGATGGCAGCGATATCGGCATCCCCTTCGATAACATACCGGCCAATCAGCCCTTGGTCCCTATCACTTTCGAGTATTGGGATGAGAGCGATCCGGGCAGCAGCGCGTGCAATCCCGCGAGCAATCCGGCAATCGGCTGCTACCCCATCCCGACCAATCCCTCCATTGAGGGCGGCGGGGATCGCCACATTATACTGCTGCAGGAAGGCACTTGCACGCTCTATGAGATCTTTGCCTCCGAACGCGACAATGAGGGCCATTGGAGCGGCGGCAGCGGCGCCATATGGCACCTGGATCAAAACGAGGCGCGCCCCCAAGGTTGGACCAGCGCCGATGCTTCGGGCCTGGCCATTCTGCCGGGCCTGGTGCGCTACGACGAAGTGTACGGCAGCGGCGAGATCAACCATGCCATCCGCATCACCCTGGACACCATCCAGTCCGGGTACATCCGTCCCGCCAGCCACAGCGACGGCCAGGGCGGCACTGATCCCAATCGGCCGCCCATGGGATTGCGTTTGCGCCTGAAAGCCGACTACGATATTTCAGCCTTTGCCGCTCCGCTCCAAAAGATCCTGCGTGCCATGAAGAAGTACGGTGTGGTCATCGCCGATACCGGCAACGACATGTATGTCTCTGGCCAGCACCACGATAGTTGGGACGACACAATGCTGCGGGGGTTGAGCGTGGTCACCGCCGGAGATTTCGAAGCGCTCTATACCGGAGAGGTGGTTCCTTATTAGAGTGGGGTGGAAAGCTTTCTTCGCGCCCTGAATGAACTGTGATTGGCTCATGGATGGAAGGAGATTACCATGCTGACCCGACAAGCTTCGATGGTCCGGTTGTTCCTGTTGATTGTTTTTGCGATGGTCTTTATCGGTTGCGGTTCAGGCGGAAGCAGCACATCCGAGTCAGCACAGAATCCGGGCGGCAGCAGCTCAAGCAGTAGCGGCAGCAGCAGTTCGAGCAGTAGCAGCAGCTCGGGCGGCGGCAGTAGTTCCGGTGGTTGGACGCCGCCTGAGATATCCGTGGTCCGCGGTGGTCAATATTTCGATTTTGACGAGCGCTTCAACCGCTATTATACCGATAGCGCCTATACTCCCGTGGAAACGATCTATGTCAGCCCCACCGGCAGTGGTAACGGTGCC
>JBAQGR010000373.1:0-3064 GCA_049287895.1 Desulfatitalea sp. | reverse complement strand
GGCCCTGGCCGCCCTGGGGGGGATCGAACGCTTCGTGCGCCGTGGCGATCGGGTGCTGCTCAAGGTCAATGCCGCCTTTGCCGCGCCGCCCATGCTGGGAGCCACCACCCACCCGGAGCTGGTGACCGAGGTATGCCGCCTCTGCTTCCAGGCCGGCGCCGGCCAGGTGACGGTCACCGACAACCCCATCAACGATCCGGCCAGTTGCTTTGCCCTCACCGGCATCGCCGCGGCAGCCCGGTCGGCCGGGGCCCGGCTGGTCCTGCCCAGCGACGAGCGGTTCGAGAGCTACAGCGTGCCCAACGCCCGCCTCATCCGGCACTGGCCCGTGCTCGGCGGGCCGTTGCGCCGGGTGGACAAGGTCATCGGACTGGCGCCGGTCAAGGACCACCACCGCAGCGGCGCCTCCCTGACCCTGAAAAATTGGTATGGTTTGTTGGGCGGCCGCCGCAACATCTTTCACCAGGAGATCCACACCATCATCGCCGAGCTGGCCATGCTGATCAAACCGACCCTGGTGATTCTGGACGGCACGGTCAGCATGATGCGCAACGGCCCTACCGGAGGATCTCTGGACGATCTGAAGTCAACCCACACTCTGATCGCCGGCACCGATCCGGTGGCCGTGGATGCCGCGGGTGCCGCCCTGCTCGATAAAACCGTGGACGACCTGCCCCACCTGCGCATGGCCGAACGCCTGGGCGCGGGAACGGTGGATTATCAATCGATTTTGGTTTCCAAATGATGCGATTCAAGATAGTTCCCATACAAACAGAACCGAACCAGGAAAGGCTGCCCCGTTGAGCCTCACCGACTATCAGGCCAAATATTTTGCCCATGAACTGACCCGACGTTTCCCGCCAGATAGTGTGGAACAGGATTATATCTATGTGACCACGGCCAACCTGACACACGACCAGCTCCAGCAGCTCTCCGACGAGGTGGGGCCGGAGCGGTCCCTGCTGGTGCTGTGCACCGCCTTTCGCGCCCGGGCCGACCGCTACCCCAACCTGACGGTCAAAAAAATCCCCAGGTCGGTTCTGGCGCGCTGCGAGTGGGGCCGGGACGACTACAGCTTGCGGGTGGAAAACCTGCCCCAGGCGCCGCCGCCCAAGGGGCAGATGGGGTTGTTTGGCGAGGAGCCGGATTGATGGATGTGATCCTATACAACGCTGAAGACGGTAAGATTCAGCTTGAAGTGCAACTTGAAAAGGATACGGTTTGGCTGACCCAGGACCAAATGTCCGACCTGTTCGGCCGGGAACGCTCGGTCATCACCAAGCATGTGCGCAATGTTTTTAGGGAAGGCGAACTCGAAGAAGCGTCAGTTCGTGCAAAATTTGCACATACTGCCGACGACGGGAAAACCTATCAGGTGCAGTGCTATAACCTCGACGTCATTATTTCGGTCGGTTACAGGGTCAAATCCAATCGGGGCACCCAATTCCGCCAATGGGCCACGCGGGTGCTGCGCGAGCACCTGGTGCGCGGATTTACCCTCAACGAAAAGCGGCTTCAAGAGCAAGAGCAGAAACTGGTCGATTTGCGTCGCACCGTCGGTCTTTTAGAACAGACGATAGCCCATCAGGCCATTGGCTTGGACGAGGCCAAGGGGCTTTTGCAGGTCGTCACCGATTATGCTTATGCCTTGACCACCCTGGACCGATTCGACCACGGCACGCTGGCCATCGAGCAAACCACGCGCCAGGCGCCTTACATGATGACGTACGAGGCGGCCATGGAAATCGTCAAAACCATGAAAACAGGCTTTGGTGGTCTGTTCGGCCTGGAAAAGGATCAGGGATTCAAAAGCGCCCTGGGCGCCGTCTACCAGACATTCGGCGGCGAAGAGCTCTATCCCAGCGTCGAGGAAAAGGCCGGCAACCTACTTTACTTCGTCGTCAAAAATCATGCCTTCAGCGACGGCAACAAACGTATCGGCGCCGCCCTATTCATCACTTTTCTGGCCGGCAACAAGGCGCTCTACCGCGGCGACGGCTCCAAGCGGGTCGCCGACAATGCGCTGGTGGCCCTGACGCTGCTGATTGCCGAAAGCCAGCCCCGGGACAAGGATACCATCGTAAAAGTGATCGTAAGCCTGATCAACCGCGCCAACGAGTAATGGGGAACACTGGAATGAATCGACATGTGAATGCCATCTCCGGAAGATTGAGTTTACGCCCTCCCCAGCGCACTTCGCTTGAAATCCTCCATCGCATCACCGAGGTCGCCCCTCCCGGCAAAGGGGGGGATACGGCTGCCCTGCTGGCAGCCATCCAAAGCGAATTTGCAACGGTTACGGATTTTGAGCGTGAATTTCCATCCCTTTGCTTTGCCCTAGCCACCGGCGTGGGCAAAACCCGGCTGATGGGCGCCTTCATCAGCTACCTCTACTTGGCCCACGGCATCGTCAAGGCCGTGGCGCAGCGACAGCCATCCCCCGCGCAAATGGCCCTGGAGGGTTTCGCGGAAAAACCGGATATCGCCGCCGTGGTGGCCAAGACCAGCGAACTGGTCACCCAGCAGACCATCGACATCCCCCGCATCCTGGTCGTCCCCCAAGGCGAAGTCAAAACAGGTTTCAAATCTTTTGCTTTGGATCTGAAAGCCTTGAACTACCAAGCGGTCTCCGACGATTTATGGATTCAGCACCTTCGCACCAATCAATTGGAAGTGTTGGCACTGGGCCAAGGCGGCACCGAAGAGAAACGGTTAGAGGATTATGTGGTCAGCGGCCTGATCAACTTCGATGACATCTCTTATGATGACCATGCCGATCTGCTCTACGACCTGGCCGGGCAAGTGGTCCGTCATTTTCAAACTTATTTATCCGAAGAGGATACGCGCAAGATCCTGCGCTGCTACCAACGCGATATTGCACGATTTGTCCACTCCCAGATGCAGGCCCATTACTGGGAGGAAGCCGTCGGCTACGATGTTAAAGTCAGTAAGGGGTTCACCGAACTTAAAGAGAGCGCTTACTCCTATTCGGTAGGGGAACCGCCAGCCGACTATCGGGTGCAGCCAGGGGATAAAAGCAATATGTCCAAGTTTCTGTTCGGAG
>JBAQGR010000372.1:0-1816 GCA_049287895.1 Desulfatitalea sp. | reverse complement strand
CCTTGCGCTACGACCGCTACCTGGCCACCGACTTTCCCGGCAAGCCCGCCGGTTATGGCGATTTGATCCGGCCGCAATCGCTTCCCTATCTCTACGCCAGCCGGCGCGCCATGATCCCCTTCGGCTGGTATGCCAATCCGCTTCCCAGCACGTGCGCCACGGCCTGGACCGTCCTAGTCGCCAACAGCTACGATCCGTTCGGGTACAACGGCCAAGCCAACTGAACCAAGGAGAACGATCCGACCATGTGGGCCATCGTCATTTTCACCATTACCTATATCGGCGTGGCCCTCGGCCGCATCCCCTATCTGCTGCTGGACCGCACCGGCATCGCCTTGCTGGGGGCCATCGCCATGGTGGTGGGCGGGGCCGTCTCCCTGGATCGGGCCGTGGCCAGCATCGACATCCCCACCATTTTACTGCTCTACGCCCTGATGATCGTCTCGGCCCAGTTGCGCCTGGGCGGCTTTTACACCCGCGTGGCCCAGCGCATCGCGCGTCTGTGCGTCCATCCGCGCGGCTTCCTGCTGGTGTGCATGGCCGTCAGCGCGCTGCTGTCGGCGCTGCTGGCCAACGATATCGTCTGCCTGGCCTTCACGCCGGTGCTGGCCTATTCGCTGTTGGCCGCCGGCCTGAACCCGATTCCCTTTTTGATCGGACTGGCCGTGGCCAGCAACATCGGATCGGCGGCCACCATCATCGGCAATCCCCAGAACATGCTCATCGGGCAGATCGGCCGGCTGGCTTTCGGCGACTTTCTGGCCTGGTGCGCCCCGCCGGTGGTGCTGGCCTTCATCGGCGCCTACGCCATTATTGTCTGGATCTATCGCGGCCGCTGGACAGCGCCCGCCGTGACGCCCCGCGAGGATATGCCCCACTACTGGCCGCTCTTCAACCCCTGGCAGAGCGGCAAAGGACTGGTGGCCGTAGTGGTTCTCGTCGTACTCTTTTTTACCGCCATCCCCAGGGAGTTCGCGGCCCTGGGCATCGCCGGCGTGCTGCTGTGCAGCCGCAAAATGCGGTCGCGCCACATCATTGCCCTGGTGGATTGGTATCTGCTCACCCTGTTCTGCGCGTTGTTCGTAGTCATCGAAGGCATCAGCGCGGCCCACCTGCCCGAGCAGATGGTGGCGCTGCTGGCCGGGCACGGCATCGACATCCACCACCCCCTGGTGCTCACCGGCGTTTCCACCGTGTTGAGCAATATCGTCAGCAACGTACCGGCCAGCATGCTGCTGGTGCGCTTTCTGGACGCGGGCCAGCCCGAGCAGTGGTATTTGCTGGCGCTCTCGAGCACCTTTGCGGGCAATTTGATCACCATCGGCAGCATCGCCAACCTGATCGTCATCGAGCAGGCCCAGGCGTGCGGCATCACCATCGACTTCAAAACCCACGCCAAGGTGGGCCTGGCGGTCACCGGCTGGTCCCTGCTGGTCCTGGCGGCCTGGATCTACGTCTGACAGGCTGCTGAAAAACGGCACCTCGGCCTTCCATGCGGCGTTCTCGCCGTTTTTAAATCCTCGGCGTAGAAAGGCTACGCCTGCGGTTTCAAAACGGCTGCGGCCTTGCCTGAAAGGCCGATGCACCATTTTTCAACAGCCTGTGATATCTCCGTCTTTTTTGTTTTCCCCATGTAAAAATCGACGTTTACACCACGACCTTTTTGGTTATATGGTGATGACTATCCACCCGTCCAAATTCTTTGCCGGCCCAGTGGGGTTCTCCCCTGTCCGGTGGAAAGCCCCCATCCGGTCACGCGGTCGTATCACGACCCGGATAAGGAGGCGTCATGTCATCCAAGGCAATGCAATCGGAT
>JBAQGR010000371.1:0-2268 GCA_049287895.1 Desulfatitalea sp. | reverse complement strand
AGGCCCTCTGGCAAGCCACGGAGCATGGCCGCTATCCGGTGCTCTGCGATACCAGCCCCTGCACCGAACGCATGCGCCGCACCCTGGATCGGCGCCTGCAACTGTTCGAACCGGTTGAATTCATATGGACCTACCTGCTGCCCAGGCTGAAGGTGGTGCCCCTGCCGGAGCGTGTGGCGCTGCATGTGACCTGCAGCGCGCGCAAGCTGGGCCTGGAAGAGATGTTCCTCAAGGTGGCGCGCGCCTGTGCCGCGGAGGTGGTGGCGCCCGAACGGGTGGGCTGTTGCGGTTTTGCCGGCGATCGGGGCTTCAGCTATCCGGAATTGAACCGGTCGGCGCTGACCCATTTGCGCTCGGCGGTCGCGGACGTATGCCGCGAAGGCTACTCCAACAGCCGGGCCTGCGAGATCGGCCTTTCGTTGCACGGCGGCATCTACTATCGTTCCATCCTCTATCTGCTGGAGCGTTGCACACGGCGGCGGACTTGATTGCGGGTGCGACTGCTTCTTTCGGCCTGAGGCTTTACACTCCGGCAAAGCAGGCTTAGGGTATTTCGTCATTAACCCTAACCCAATAGGAGGTTCGTATGGCTCAGAAAAAGATCCTCATGATCGTGGGTGACTTTGTCGAGGACTATGAAGTCATGGTGCCGTTTCAGGCGTTGCAGATGGTCGGGCATCGAGTCGATGCCGTCTGCCCGGACAAAAAGGCCGGCGAATCGGTGAAGACCGCAATACACGACTTCGAGGGGGACCAAACCTATAGCGAGAAACGCGGCCACAATTTCAGTCTCAATGCCACGTTCGACGAAATTCGTGCCGAAGATTACGACGCCTTGGTGATCCCCGGCGGGCGCGCACCGGAGTATATCCGCCTGAACAAACGCGTGATCGAGATGGTACGCCACTTTGCAAGTGCCAAGAAGCCGATTGCGTCGATCTGCCACGGCGCGCAACTGCTGGCGGCCGCCGATGTGTTAAAAGAGAGAAGCTGCGCGGCCTATCCGGCGGTCGGGCCCGATGTCAGCCGGGCCGGCGGGCGATATATGGATATCGCCGTGGATCAGGCGCACGTGGACGGCAACCTGGTCACGGCCCCGGCCTGGCCGGCCCATCCCCAATGGCTGGCCAAGTTCCTAAAAGTATTGGGAACGCGCATCGAGCTGTAATATTGGTTGAATTTGTGAATGGGTTTACTTGGCGTCCAATGGCGTTGCGAACCATGACTGAAAGGGCATGGGCGTCCTTTCTGTAAGAATGCGGCGCCCATGCCGCCCTTTTTGGAGTAATTATCATGAAGGTTTACACCTATTCCGAAGCAAGACAGCGCCTTGCCGACGTGCTCAATATCGCCCGAACCGAAGAGGTGGTGATCAAAAGAAGAGGCGGGGAAACTTTTTCGATTATTTTCAGAAAAAGCTCCAAATCGCCCTTTGATGTGCCGGGTATTAATACCAAAGCAGCTACGAACGATATACTCGACGCCATCAAGGAATCAAGAGAACGATAAAGATGGCGTTGCTTTTTGAGCGTCCTTGAATTGGCCCTTTTTAAGCAAATGGATGGCGCAAACCCCGCCCGCCCCCACCGTGTCGGCCATGGACATGGGCAGTTGGGGGACGTCGGGAACTATTGGGACTAAAGGGTATTAGGATTTCCCATCGTCCCAATGTTCTTTTTCATCAGCCATGGCTCTATAAGTATCTTCCCAAGAAAGCTTGCTTTCTTCTCTATTTCGAAGAAGCAGTCCCCTGTCTGTTTCTTCTAATAAAAGGGAGTTTTTTAGGCCATACTTTTGAAGGAGTTCTTTGGGTATGCGAACTCCTTTGGATTTTCCAATGGCGACTACCTTGGCATCTCTTGATCGTATTTGATTTTTCATGGACTTTGATGGAGGCCAGCTAACTGATCATCTGGCACGCCTTCTCCTTCTTTCCCCAGAAAGGCGACATCTTGCGCAGCCGTTCGATGATGGGCGGCAGCTTTTCGATCACCAGGTCGATCTCCGGGTCGGTGTTGTAGACACTCAGGCTGAAGCGGATGGAGCCGTGGGCCGCGGTGA
The DNA here is from genome assembly GCA_049287895.1 of Desulfatitalea sp. Taxonomy (GTDB): domain Bacteria; phylum Desulfobacterota; class Desulfobacteria; order Desulfobacterales; family Desulfosarcinaceae; genus Desulfatitalea. The sequence continues at coordinate 207 of JBAQGR010000371.1, read as the reverse complement.
AGGGCACATCCATGGCGCGCAGCACGTGGGACGGTTCCAGCGATCCGGACGTACAGGCCGAGCCCGACGAGGCGCAGATTTTGAATTCATCCATCATGAGCAGGATCGATTCGCCCTCCACGAATTCGAAGGCGATGCTGGTGGTGTTGGGCAGGCGCTGGTCGCGGTCGCCGTTGACGATGGCGTTGGGGATGCGCCGCACCAGTT